>JBLNEJ010000344.1:0-3776 GCA_050262535.1 Clostridia bacterium | reverse complement strand
AGTTCAAGCTGTCCTGATTAGATTATTGAAATCTGTCTATTTCCGCAAGACAACAGTGAGGGTACAATTCTCCTAACCACAGAGAAAAGCCGAGGACGGTCCTTTCCGTCAGGCTACGAAGGAGAGAGTGTACATGTCACAATTACGCTACGCCGTACGCACCTGTACGGATCAAACACAAATTGATGAATTCCTGCTGCAGGCAAAGACAGGCTCGCTTGCGATGACAGATGGAGAGCAGCCGTACGTCATTCCCCTCAACTTTGTCTGGCATGAAGGTTCGATTTATTTCCATGGTGCGGATGCAGGGCGGAAGGAAACGATCATGCAGCAAAATAACCGCGTCTGCTTTCTGGTCAGCGAGGAATACGGGACAATCGCGGATCCCGTCCCTGCTGATACCGATACGGCGTACATGAGTGTCATCATCTTTGGACGTGCAAAGCGAATTACCGAGCTCGAGCATGCCACCGGAGCGCTTCAGGCTATGCTGGAAAAATACGTGCCCGGCTATTATGACGCCCCGCTGTCGCGACAGCACGTGGACAAATACCGTTCCAGCAAAGGCGCAAAGGCAGCGGTGTACAAAATTACACCTGATGAACTGACAGCCAAGTTCAATCCGGTCAACTCTGAAAAAATGTTTTATCCCGGCCGAAACGTGAAAAAGGACGTATAGCGGCCTCACTGCCGAAGCATGCTGTACGTTTGACAGCAGAATGGAAATTCTCATGCATCTGCGCAGCCTGAAAAAAACAAAAAAAGACGTGTCTTTGCATGATCCGATCGGGATGGATAAGGAAGGAAACGAAATCACCCTGATCGACGTGCTCGGCACTGAAACCGACGAAGTGGTCGATGCCGTGCAGCTCAAGCTGGAGTCGAACAAAATTTATCAACACATTCATATCCTGGACGACAGGGAGAAGGAAGTCATTATCGGCCGATTCGGTCTGGATCAGGACAAAGAAAAGACGCAGCGGGAAATTGCCCGCGAGCTGGGGATATCCCGCTCGTACGTCTCGCGGATTGAGAAACGGGCGCTGATGAAGCTGTTTAATGAGTTTTATCGGGTGAAGCAGGCGCAGGGGAGATAGGACTGAGGTCAGCCAGAGCTTTGATTAGCCCCTCTTGACGTAGTAAAACCTTCTGCTGAGAGAGCGCTGCAAAAATCGTGATATACGATATGTCTCACTAACGCGAAACGAGCCTTAGAAGCGATTCTAGAGGCTCGTTTTTCTTTGACTGTTTTGTTGTTTAGAACAAGAGTGAAGTATAGCTGAGCTAGTTTTCACTCTATTATGTCCTCATTTTTTATGCTTGATGATTTGTTTTATGGCGTAAAGAACGCCAAGATAAACAGGAAACCAAACTGCATTCAGATGTTCTTCAGGAAGAGAATGGCTCAGTGCTGATCAAAAGGGCCATCGTACTCGACAGCGCACCCGACGAGACGGCCAATGCCGAGCGACACAATCAAATTCGACAAAAAGGGTAAAAAATAGACAAAAATTCGTTTACGGTTTACCATAAATATGATGAGGGAAAATACCCAAAAAGAGTAGAAATAGCGTTGGGGGAATATTCATGGTAAAGAAAAGTTTGAGCGTAAAAGCAAGCCTGTTTGTGGTGCTCGTGACATTGCTGTTGACGAGCTGTTTGGCTACTGTTTCGTATCAACGGGAAAAGGAAATGTTTTACGATCGTCTTCGCACGATCACCCAGACAAATGAGGTTGTGTGGCAGAGTCACACGGACGAACTGAAGAAAATGAAAACATTGGTCGAGCAAGAGGCATCCACGTTTCAGAAAAATGAAACGGCAATCGAACTGCAACCGATGCTGGAAGGGTTGCTGGACGAGGGACTGGCTGCCAACAGTTACCTGATGTTCCCGGGAAAAAAGAGCGGGACGCTGACGGTCTTGTTGGCGAACAAGGCATTGTATGATGCAGGGCTCACGCCTGGGACTGAATATGAAATGCCGGCGCAATTTACGCGTGCGTACGAGGAGATGGAGAAAACAGGGGTAGGGATTACGGAGGTTATTACCGACCAATATGGTTCCCTGGTCTCCGTACTGCGTCCGATCAAGGACCAAAATGGTGAGATGATCGCGATGTTTGGGCTTGATTTTGATTATGGGTACATACAAAAAAGCTTGAACGAAGCCTTGCTGGAAACGATACTCATCAGTCTCGGTTTGCAAATTATCTTCACTGTGTTGAGTATCATTTTGATCCGGCGTACGCTGCGTCCGATCAAAACGCTGTCACAGGCAAGCATGCGTGCGGCCGAAGGGGACTTGTCCATTGTCATTACAGCCAAAGGCTCTGATGAGATCGGGCAGTTGACGAACCATTTTACGGTCATGCTGGCGAACATGCGCGCGTTGATTGGACAAGTCAGGGACATTTCCGGGCAACTGGTCGAGTCGGCTGCGTTATTGACCCAAAATGCCGAGCAAACAGCAACAGCAAGTGAACAAATCGCGACTGATATTTCGGAAGTAGCTGCTGGCTCGGACATCCAAATGCAAGGAGCACAGGAAACAGCACGAGCGATGCAGGAGATGGCACTCGGGATTCAAAGGATTGCTGAATACTCAGCCAATGTGTCAGAGTCCGCAAGCGAAGTATCCACGAGCGCGTCGAAGGGGAACGATGTCATTTTGGCAACGGTGGAGCAGATGAATGTCATCAGCGGCTCCGTTCGCGAATCCGTTCGTACGATTGAGGACCTGCTTGCTCACTCGCAAGAAATTAGCAAGATTACGGATGTGATCACGGACATATCCAACCAGACGAATTTGCTGGCGCTCAATGCCGCGATTGAGGCGGCGCGGGCAGGTGAAGCGGGCCGAGGCTTCGCTGTCGTTGCCGACGAAGTACGGATACTGGCCGAGCAGTCGAAGCAGTCGTCCGATCAGATTGCCCAACTGATTGGCGGTGTGCAAAACGGAACCAAACGGGTCATGGACGTGATGACACGTGCAGAGGAGGAAGTGAAAACCGGAGCATCGGTTGCCGATGAAGCGGGGGAGACATTCAACCGGATTGTGACGTCGATCCAGACCATCACGGGACAGATTCAGGAGGTGTCGGCGTCGGCGGAAGAAATGTCCGCAAGCTCGGAACAAATCACGGCAACCATTGAACAGGTTTCCAACACGGCTACAACAGCCAATCAGTACACACAAAACGTCGCTTCCGCATCTGAGGAGCAGCTTGCCTCCATGCAGGAAATCAGCTCTTCGACCAACACGCTGAACCAGATGGCAAAGGAGCTGCAGCAATCGATCAGCCGGTTCAAGCTGTCCTGATTGAAGCAGATGAACTGTCTCTGAGATTGCAGCAGGAAAGCAAGGAAAAAGGTTCAAACACAAGAGGCACCCGGTCACCGATCCAATTTCGGCAGCTGGGTGCTTTGGTTTTCGGTGGTTTTTTATCACAGCCCCCAAAAAGCGGGGGATGTCGTCTTTACTCCGGGTTATTTTATGGTTGCAGGGAACCCTAACAATAAATGTTGTGAGGAGAAAAAGGATGATCGTAAAAGCAAAGCGCTTCTTACTCGGTAGACCGATGAAATCCCATGAGCTTGGCGAAGAAAGACTCAATAAGCTAAAAGCGCTCGCTGTCCTTTCGTCTGATGCGTTATCGTCTGTTGCCTATGGAACGGAACAGATTTTGCTCGTATTGGTTACGTTGGGGGCAGTCGCACTCTGGTACTCCATCCCCATTTCCATTGCGGTGTTTGGCCTGTTGGCTGTACTGATCC
>JBLNEJ010000343.1:0-6621 GCA_050262535.1 Clostridia bacterium | reverse complement strand
AAAACATGCAGAAGGTCATCAAGCTGCTTCGTCGGCGTGAGTTAGCTGGCTTCTCCTCAGGTCTGTTTACCTCAGCCATGTATGTATCCTCGCTGGCGCTGATCATCTATGTAATGGATTTGACCGCATTTACGGTTGGTGATTTCATTGCCCTGATTCAAACGGTGCAAAATACACAGCAGCTGTTGGCGCAAATGGCCCATAAGCTGACGGTGTTTTATTCCAATTCGTTTTATCTCACCGATTTTTTCACATTTTTGGATGACTACAAGGAAGAAGCAAACGAAACGCCTGAACAAAAAACGCCCTTTCCGGCTGATTTTCAGGAAGGGATTGCGTTTGAGCACGTAAGCTTTCGCTATCCCGGGCAAACCAGGGACATCCTGAAAGATGTCTCCTTCACAATCCGCAAAGGGGAGCGGGTAGCCATCGTGGGTGATAACGGTTCGGGCAAAACCACGCTGTTGAAATGCTTGATGGGCTTGTACCCTGTTCAATCAGGAGCCATTCGGTTTGATCAGGTTCCCGTTGCCGATATGGACCCTGATGATTTGCACAACCATATCACCGTGATTTTTCAGGATTTCATGCGCTATTACTTCTCGGTCAAGGACAACATCGCAGTGGGGAAGATTGAAAAGGCCAATGATTTTGCGAACATCCGGGAAGTTGCGAAGGAAACGGGAGCTGACCGCTTTATTCGCAAGCTGCCTCATGATTATGAGACATACATCGGCGGGATTCTGCGCGAGGGGCAGGATTTGTCCGGTGGGCAATGGCAAAAAATCGCCTTGTCGAGAGCGTTATTTCGCCAGGGAGAGGTGTTCATTCTGGATGAACCAACTGCAGCTTTGGACCCAATTGCCGAACTGGAAGTATTCAAACAGTTTGAGGCGCTGACACAAAACAAGACAGCGATCTTTATCTCGCACCGGATGGCTGCTGCCCGATTGGCCGATCGCATTCTGGTTCTGAGAAATGGACGGGTAGCAGAACTGGGGCATCACGACGAACTGATTCAAAGAAATGGCGTATACGCCAAAATGTATCACATGCAGGCCAAGTGGTATGCGTAGGAGGCACAAATGGAGGAAGTACTGCTATTGCTTCGCTTTTGCTTAGGCTACCTGTTTGCAAGCACATTTTTCGCAAAATGGAACAACCTGCTCACTCATGAGTCGGTTGTGAAAGAATATCAGATCGTGCCCAAAGCGATGGTACGGCCGTTTGTACGGATTGATTTGCTCTTGCAGCTATGTGTAGCCGTTTCATTCCTATTCGGCTTGTTCCTGCCGACCGGGGCTGTAATAGCGATCATTTTGCTGGTTCTATACAGCGCGGCGATCATGATCAACCTTGCTCGGGGGAGACGCGAAATCTCCTGTGGCTGTGGAGGACTGGCAGGCAATCATACGCTATCGTGGGCACTTGTCATTCGAAACGTTTGCTTGATCGCCTCCAGTGCGCTCCTTTTTTTGCCCGAGGCACGAACCTTGTTCAGCCTGGAGCACTACATCTTCAACGGCAGCCTGAACGTCAACTGGCAGGTAGTGCCGATTGTTTTGGCAAGCGCCATGCTGGCCCTGGTAGGTTCAGCGTTTCAGCTTGTCTTTCAAATCAGGAAAGAGATTGGATAGAAAAGGAGGGGACATATGTCCACCGGATGGATCATTGGCTATGTTCTATTGTGGGCGGCCGTTTTTGCTTTGGGGGTTGTACTGTTCCAGGCATTGAAGATTATCGGCATGTTTATTACGAAAGTGGAAAAAACCGCGTCAGAACCGAATCATTCAGAATCTGTGAAAGAGTGAGCAAGTATAGCTCTTACCTGGGGCCTCATCTGTAGAGATGGGGCTTTTTCATGTCAGGAAGGTGTTCTCGCCTGGGGAAATTTGTTATTTTTATGTACGTATCCGTACAAATATTTACATAGACTATTTTGTATGATATTTTTCTGTACGTAAGCGTCTAATAAAAACGAAGAGGATGATCATTATGGCCGTTGTGATCGCAATTGCAGTCAGTGTCGTCTTGTTTGTCATCGGATTGATTCATGTGTATTGGTTCCTGGGTGGGCGATGGGGGGTATCAGTTGTTATCCCGATGCGGGATAATAAGCGGCTGTTCACTCCGACAAAATCAGCCACACTTGTGGTCGTTCTGCTGCTCTGGCTCACCGCTTTTCTGTTGCTGGCCCAGACGGGGCTTGTCAACAGCGGCTTGCCCGCATGGATTCCACTTTGGTGCAGCTGGTGCGCAGCAATCGTGCTGTATCTTCGGGTGATTGGTGACTTTCACTGGCTCGGCCTTTTTAAACGTGAAACGACCTCGGCATTTGCCACGTATGATACGAGGGTTTTTGTCCCGCTTTGCTTCCTGTTGGCATCCGGCATTGTGATCGTGCTAGTTAATACGTAAAAAAGGAAGGGGCTGTCTCATAAGTCGATTTTTCGGCTTAGAAACGCCCCATTGTAATTCAGAAACCTTTGATATATCAATGTTTCTAAATTTTAAATTTCAGTGTATTTTCCCTTTTGGAATAGCTCCTCATGATTTTGTGAGGAATCAACAACAAGATCGGCTATTCTTATTTTCTACTATTTTTATATAAGACGAAAATAAATAAAGCAGAATTTAAAATTATTAATCCAATAAGTAAGTAATTCATTATAGTTAGATGCGCACTCAGAGTAGCAATTTCCCCTTTAATTTCTAATAACGAATTACTTGTTTTGTCGCCTGCTTCACGAATACTTGACGAAAAATCATTTAAATATTGATGTAACTCGGAAAAATCAAGCTTAGTTTTTTGCATGAGAAGACCATCCTTTTTTTGTATTTTTATCAGAAGCGCTTGTGAAATACAGCACCTATCATAAAGAAAAAGCAAAAGCGTGGAAGAAAAATATCAGCAAGATCGACAACTGGCAGTATGACGAAACGGAAGATACATGGACTTGGGCGGTTGTCAAAACAGAAAAGTGGTTGGGCAGCGATAACCCCCTGCCCAACCACTTTTTTCATTTCAGACATCATGCCCATGCAAGTGGGGTGTCATCCATAAGTGGAAATTATCTAATAATTAGTCGAGCAGCGAGGAACTGGCTGAAGATTTGGCCGGCAATGCTCCCGTAGGGGCCATGCCCAATTTCGTCTGCATCTGATTGTTTAATTCGCTCATTTCCGTGATGAACGATTTGCTTGAATCAATGATTCGGCGGTTGGAATCCTGGGAGATCTGAATCGCATCGTAAATGTCCTGCATCGATTGCTTCAGCTTGTCGATCGCGATGCTTGGCTTCTCCAGCATGGTTGTAATTTCTTGTGTATTTTGCTTCAGGTTTCGCGCGTTGGCGGTGATCAGGTTCTCGATCGTCTGGTTGGTTGCCTGTACAGCCTCGATCACTTTACGCTGGTTGTTCAAGGCAAGCTGAATGGCGGCGGAAACCGTCACGACGTTGCTGGTCAAGGTAATCGCGTTAAAGACCGCTTCATCAAGCTTTTCATTGTTCTCGCTGATCACATTGGTGGAGGCGATCGACTGCTGCAGCACGGCGATCGTCTGGGTCATGTTTTTGACGCGGGAGACGACCTTGACCATCCCTTTTTCGAATTCAGCCTTGCGCTGTGCGTTCTCCGGCAGCTTGCTTTCGTCTTCGAGCATGGTCAGCAGGCGGTTGCCAAAGTGGATGCGCTTTTCCAGCTCATGGATGTTCTCAGTTGCTTTTTGCTTGATCTGTTTGAGGGTGATGTTGTCTTCCTTCAATTTGTCCCGTCCATGCAGCAGCGAGTTGATGATGCTGTCGATCTGGGTTTGGACCGATTCGTACTTGCGGATATAGGTGGAAATGGCGCTTTTGCCAAACAGCTTGTTGAAAAAGCCGCCTACGCCACCGGTCGGATTCAACTGATCGACACAGGAGCGGAGCTGGAGCAAGGTGTTGGGAATGTCATTGTTTTTGCCATCCATCATATCCTTGACCGGGCGCTTCAAAATTTCCAGCGATTCTCCCGCTTGGCGCTGTGTGCTTTCGCCCAGATTGCCCAGCTGCTCCATGATTCCTTCCAGCTGGGCTGGCTCGGAGCTGCGAATCTGGGTAATCACTTTGCCTGCTTCCTGCTCAATTTTTTGCAAATCCTCCTGCTTCGTCAATTGCGTGAATTGCGTTTCCATCGAGAGACACTCCTTTTTAATAAATTTCGTTGTTTCGATATTTCACGGAGATTAGCTCCAGCTTGCGATCCAGTTCATAGATGTCCTGCTGCTCAATCGTTGCCGAGATTTGCTTCAGACGCTGGTTGATATCCTTCAAGCCCTCCAGAAGCTTGCGACGATTGTTCAGTTTGTTCTGGACGTTCAGCTTCAGGAACGGATTAATCACACTATTCAAATCCTTGAGGACAATGCTTCGCACCTCATGCTTGGTTTGGGCAATGTTCATCTCATCGATAAACGGCAGAATCGTTTGCACCTTCGAGATGATATTCAAGGTCTTGTCCGTTATTTCATCATCAAGATTGTTATTTTGATTTTCGGCAATGATCATGGCCTGCAGCACGCTTAGGTATTCAAGTGTTTGCTGGAAGTACGGCGAGACCATCGTCGCTTCGGGTACAGGTGCGGGTGCAGGTGCAGGGGTTTCAGAGACTGCCGGTACAGGAGCGGCAGATTCCGGGATGCTGTCGACGGTAGAGCGTTGCCGGGACTCAATCGGGACAGAGCCTGCTTCCAGCATTTTTGCTTTTGACGCAATCACGATGGTAACAACCGGAATGAAGAGGGAGACAAAACCGGGCAGGAACGGTGAGGTAATCAACGCAACGACGTACCCGACAGCCCCCCAAAAGAGGAGCCCCTTTTTTCTGTTTTTTCCACCAATCAGCTTGTCCATATTCATATAGCTCTCCTTTCTCGGCCGGAGCATGTCAACTTTACATTTTCCAATGCTCTCCTAAGTGTATGCGATTCCGGGCGTCGGTGCAAAGAGTAATAGGTTGGCAGGCACGCTTACCGGGAATCGATTCACTTCCATTTCACATACGGTTCATCTATTTTCGCGTAAGAAAATATAACATTATGTTGATTGTTAAATGATTCATCATGAAACTTCGAGGAAAAAGTAATAAAAATTAACATGGAACGAATTGAATATTCAAGTTGTATTGTGTAAAATTCGAAAATAATAAGATGTGTAAGAAAACATAACATCAAGTATGGCAGGTAAGGAGGGAGCATGTGGGATTTTTGTATGAAGTGATCATGAAGCAGCTTCACGCACAACGAAACCGAAACAGTCATGATCGGACCGCAAATTCGCAAACAAAATCTGATTCCTCAATCAAGGAGGAGAAGCCACATGATCGGAGCACGAGTCATCAAGACCTCCCTGGCCGTAACCTTATCGATTCTGATCGCGAGGAGCTTTGAGCTGCACACGCCTCAGTTTGCCGGTATCATCGCTGTCCTGTCCGTTCAGCCCTCACTCTATCGGTCCTTTCGCCACGGTCTCCAGCATACCGCAAGCGCCGCCATGGGAGCGGTGGCAGGTGCCTACTGCCTGGCTGAGCTGGGCAATTCCTTTCTTGTCATGGGACTGGTCACCTTCGGGCTAATGGCCGTTCATGTCTGGATCAAATGGAAAAACTCGCTCCTCGTCTCTGTCGTGGTCGCCATCAATACGCTGGGGACCACCAGTATGTATTTGGGCGAATCCGCGACGAATCAGCTTGCCCTCGTGCTGATCGGGACAGGGGCAGGCATGTTCATCAACGCCTGTTACAAACCGAGACACGATAAACGGGAAGAGCAGTTCCTAAAGCAATCGGAGGAAATGCTGCGTTCCTTGCTCTATTTCATCTATATCGATCTCGTGCGCGGAAGCATTACCGATTACCCGTCCATGCGCAAGCAGATCGACGAAGTGAAGCGCTACATCGAGAACGGCAAGGAGGTATCGGCGATGATTGGAGAAGATCGGCGCTACCACCGATTGCCGAAGGCAAACCGGCTGATTCTGTTTACTACATTTGAAAGCATGGCAGAGCGAATCCGCGACATCTCCAAAGCGCTGCAAAAAGCCGATGTGCTCCATCTGGAGCGTACTTTCATGCAAAAAGTGCTGCTGCTTTTGATCCGCCTGCAGGAAAAGGCGCAAGGTGAGCGGCTTGTGCATTTCGCCTGGGTTGAGTCCATCATCGAGCGCAGAAGACAGGCATTGTGGAGCGAGCAGGATAGATCCGCGGGCTTTGCGCAAAAGCTGGCACTGTACAATACGTACGGTTTTTTGCTTGAATATGCGCGACACACCGCGTTTTTGCAGGAGCAGTACCTTGCTGCCGCCTCGCCGAAGAAGAGGTTTGCGCTGGCGCAGGAAGCGATGGAGCCAACCAAGCTGATCCGTGTCCAAAGCGAATAGGCGGAAAAAAACAGGGATGCACCACGTACGCAGACGTTGGATGCATCCCTGTCCTCATTAGTCGATCAGAATCGATATGCAATCATTCATGCAAACGGCCGCACCCGGTTTCATAGGCAGCCCGTTCAGACGTATGCGCCCCGCCTTGATGCGTTGGGCGATTTGGGTGCGGCTCCAGCCGATCAGCTGGTCGGCAAGAAGTTTA
>JBLNEJ010000342.1:0-2941 GCA_050262535.1 Clostridia bacterium | reverse complement strand
TGTCTTCAACCGTCATTTCTTCCCCCGGTTGAAGAAAAATTTGTGATCCCCCCATCGATGCGGCACGTTCACTCGTTCGTATTTTGTCTGTCATTTTCAGCTCACCGCGCTCGATCGCTTCCATGATAAGCAGAAGGGTCATCACTTTGGTAATGCTCGCAGGAGGCAGCTTTTCATTTGCGTTTTTTTCATACAGAATGGTCCCGGTGTCTACTTCCAACATGATAGCCGACTTTGCTTGCGGCGCCATTTGCGCCTGTGATTCGGAGGCAATCGCGACCGGCGAGGAAAGAATTGAAAAACTGATGATACACCCAGTCAACAAACCTATTCTCCACTTCATAGCTGTCCATACCCTCCATTTCTGACTCTATTTTTTCCAGAGTGGAGGAAAAATATAACCTCCTTCGCAAAAAACGAAGGAGGTTATCGGTAGAAAATCTTAAATCGTAAATTTTTTCACGCTGCCGTTTAGTTCATCAGCCAACAGTTTCAATTGTTCAACACTCTCATTGATCCGTGAAATGGCAGTCAGCTGCTCATCGATTGTATCGACAACACCCCGGATCGAGACATTGATATCTTCTGACACAGTAGACAGGCGCTGCATGGAAGAGGTGACGATCTGGTTGCCCGCCGCCATTTCCTCGGAAGTTGCCGACATCGCTTCGCTTTGCTCTGCAGCGGATTGGATATCGGAAACGATGTTTTCAAAAGAAGCACCGACCAATTCCACCGAACTCAGTCCAGCCGTAACCGATGCCACAATCTCATCCATATCAGTTGACATTTCCATCGCCTCATCAATGATCGAGCGAGCGATGAGTGCGATTTTGCTGGAGAACTCATTGCTCTCTTCCGCCAGCTTGCGTACCTCGCTTGCGACGACCGAGAATCCACGTCCCGCATCTCCCGCGCGTGCAGCTTCAATTGCAGCATTCAAGGCGAGAAGGTTTGTCTGGGAAGCAATCGCTGTGATCATCTCGACGATGCTCGTGATCTCCTTGGCGCGATCACGCAAATTGTGCATGCGATTCGCTGTTCCTTTCACTTCATCGGCTGCAGCACGAACGTTGGAGATGACTTCCCCGACCAGCTTCTTCCCGTCCCTTGCCCGATCAAACGTGCGATTGGTCGCAACGGTCGTTGACTCCGCAGCAATCGCTACCTGCTCAACTGCGTTTGAGATTTCTGACACTGTCGTAACGGTTGATTGTACATCTTGCGTTTGCACACCAACCTTGTCCGAAATGAATGAAATGTTCCCCGTAATGTCATTGATGGCTTCTTTGTTTTCTTGCGCATGCAAGCTCAGCTCTTCAGAAGCCTTATTCAGCTGAACCGCTTGATGCTGCACCATCGCAATCAGTTTCCGCAGTTCCCCAACCATCTGGTTCATCGTCTTGCCAACAATGGCAATCTCGTCATTGCCCGTAACCTTTACTTCAACCTGGAAGTCACCACTCCCGATTCGTTGCATATCAGTCGCAATGGCGAACAGTCCCGTCCGAATTTTTCGCGCGAACCACCAGATGAGGAAGACCGACAGACCGATAATCGGAATGCTGATCAAGGCAACAATCCAGACCATCTGGTTGATCTCGCCGTATATATCGGAAATGCTCGTTGAAAGAACAACATACCAGCCTAACGCCGGAATCGGGGTGAATGCAGCAAAGGAGGTGTTTCCGTTCTCCTTGTAGATCAAGCTGTTGCTCTTGTTCTCTTTCATGAGTGTGAGCATTTCCTTATACGCAGCGTGCTCACTCAGATTGAGCGTGTTTGTGTTTGCCTTATCCTTGTGCGCAGTCACGAGGCCATCGGGTTTAACCAGAAAAGCATACCCGTTCGTCATAAACGGAATATTCTCTACTTTTTTAATCATTTGCTGCGCAGAGATACCCACAATGAAGATTCTTTTCGTATCGTCATTCTTGTCCCCAATCGGCGTAGCAAAGTACAACATGCTCTTTTCTGCGCCTTTTACAATCTCCTCATCAGAGATAACAGGTCCCTTACTCTTTATTGCATTATCGAAATATTGTTTTCCCTGGAACTGCAAATTGTTCTTGGCGGTTAACGAATAGATTTCCTTGCCTGTCTCTCCGTCAACCAAATAGATTTTGAGGATTTCCTTGTATTCCTGCTTCAATAAGCGGAATTGCTCCATGATCAAAGAATCCAGTTCGGTAGCCATGACTCTTTTGGATGCAGTGAGTTTAACCGAGTTCGAAATTTCCTGCAGCCAGTCATTAAAACTGCTGCTGTGCTGCTCGGCCAACATGATGGCTTGCTCTGAGGTGATGTTGATCAATGTCTGTTTTGAGAAGGAAGTGGCGATGAGTTGTACGGCTGCCATAATAATAAGAACAAGGATGATACCAAACGAGATCATTTTCTTCGCAATGGAGCCGCTGGCAGAAAGCCTAGCTGTCGCGGAAATTGGATTCTTTCTCCATTTGAGATGATCCAAAAATCGCATCGACAAGGAAACTCTTCTCTTGAACACCCTTTAATCGCCCCCATTTTTATGTATCTTTCCGGTAAATATGTAAATAAAAGGCACCCCGGCAACAAACACCGGGGATATCCTCTTATCTCAAAACCTAGTTATAAAGATGGCAAGCGGAAAAGTGGCCTGGTTCAATTTCTTTCCATACAGGCTCGCTAGCCGAGCACTCCGGCATCGCTTTTGGACATCTTGTGCGGAAATGGCATCCGCTTGGAGGGTTCATCGGGCTTGGAACATCACCCTGAAGCACAATTCGTTCACGTTTCCGTTCCAGCTCAGGATCTGGAACCGGAATTGCGGAGAGCAATGCTTGGGTGTAAGGGTGAAGCGGTTTCTCATACAGCTTTTCACTGTCAGCCAGCTCAACCATTTTACCGAGATACATAACGGCTACACGGTCAGAGATGTATTTCACCATGTAAAGTTCAT
>JBLNEJ010000341.1:0-6367 GCA_050262535.1 Clostridia bacterium | reverse complement strand
CCGTTTGTGAAAGGATTCATTGAGGGCTATCTCACAATGGACACCATCGGCGCGCTTGTGTTCGGAATTGTGATGTTGCATACGGTTCGAGACAAGGGGATCGAAAATCGCAAGGAAATCGTGAAAACGACCGTTCGTGCCGCTATTGTTGCGGGAATCGGTCTTGCGCTTGTGTATTTGTCGCTCGGCTACCTGGGGGCATCCAGTCAAAGCATGTTTGCTCATGCTGAGAACGGTGGACAACTTCTGACAATGGTTGTGTATCACCTGTTCGGCAGTAGCGGTAACGTATTGCTGGGTCTGGCCATTACACTTGCCTGCATGACCACGTCGGTCGGGCTGGTCACCGCTTGCGGCCAATATTTTTCTGATTTGCTGCCATCTGTGTCCTACCGGACGATCGTGGGGATTGTCACGTTATTCAGCGCAATTGTGTCTAACCTGGGTCTGACACAGATCATCGCGTTTTCTGTCCCTGTGCTCATCGGCATTTACCCGTTGGCGATTGTGTTGATTCTTCTTTCCTTTTTCCACCAATCCTTTCGCGGCTACCGCTCGGTGTACGTCGGGGCAATGATTGGCACTGCCTTGATCAGTATCGTGGATGCTCTCAAGCAGATTGGTCTGCCCATGCAGTCCTTGACGGCCCTCTACGCTGGGCTTCCACTCTATGCGGAGGGCATTGGCTGGATAGCCCCTGCATTTGTCGGTGCATTGCTTGGCTTGTTCATCGGCAAACTCCGAGATCCACGTCCAACAGGCAAAAAACAGCCGGACAACCAACTGGCCTAAGAAAAAAGGAGAGGCACCCTTTCGGTCCTCTCCTTTCTTTTATCTTATTTGTTCATTGGTTCAAACCGTATTGTAATGGATGCGGGAGGAAGCGAAAGCACGGCTTGGAACGGTGGCCCTAATTGCCGCAAACCTTCACCGAAACTTCACAACCGCTTTTGCTCATCGCCCACATTTCTACTATACTAAGAATCATTCCATACAAGCGTTTAGGAGGCGACTTTGATGATTACAGGCAAAACTTTTTTTCTAGCAGGCCACGCCCGTCTGCCACAGGGCATGGCAGCGCAAAACGTTTATGAATCGTTGACAATCACAGTAGAAATCGACCGAAAATACGGTGTCATTGTGGAAGCGTCATGCACGCTGGCAACGCAGCACGGACGGGATTTTGTCGGCAGCCTCTTGAAAGGATTCAGCCTTAAGGAAGGCATCGATGAGATCGTTACCGTCATCCAAAGTCACTACCGCGGTCGCGCAGCGAACGCACTCGTCGCTGCGATCCGCGATTTGTTTGTCCAATATGAGCAATTGCACTAGTAAAATTTTTTTCCTAGAACATGATCGAGCGGCACTGCGCCGATCATCCGGCTATCCTTGCTGTTGTTGCGGTTGTCGCCCATGACGAATACATGATTTTCCGGGACGGTGATGGTTCTGTTTTCTAGGACCATCATCGGTTCTTTTATGTACGTTTCATCCAGTAATTTGCCGTTTCGATACAAGGCCCCATCCCGAAACTCCAGAACATCCCCCGGTTTCCCGATAACCCGTTTCACCCAAATGTTATGTTCTTTTTCCTGCGTAAACATCTGCAGCAGCGGACTTTCCATAAAATCGTCCTTCCAATCACGGGAACGGTCTACCCGGCTGTCGATGATCACGATGTCGTTATAATCCGGAACGGCCGCGAACGTGTGTGGAAGCTTGGAAATGAAGATGGTTTGGCTATCGTGCAAGGTTGGCTGCATTGAGCTGCCCATCACCTTTGTCGGTTGAATCACAAACACATTCAAAACAACGGCGGCGGATAATGCAAACGCAATCGATTTGGTCCAACTAAGTGTTTCCTTTAGCAGTTTCATGTTTCGTTTCACTCCTTACTTCTAGCAGAACTAGATTCTATTCAATTATACGAAAGAAACGCCAAGGAGTCACACTTTCAGCCCATTTCCCATAATAAAGTCACAATGATGGGCGATCTGTCGTCCTCAAACCGCAATTCCGGAGCATAATAATCGGCCGATTGCAAACAGCAGCACACTAAGCAAAGCGACAAGATGCATGACTTTGACTGTTCGAACGATATCATCCGCAACAAGCGGACGGGTTCGCTCGCCTAGCAGCGCACGGTGGGATGGCACACCTCGGTAATAATTCAGGCCGCCCAACTGTACACCGAGCGCGCCCGCAACACCCGCCTCGGCAAAACCGCTGTTCGGACTCGGATGCTTTCGGGCATCACGCCTGATCATTTGCCAGGCAGATCGGGCATGCAAGCGTTGCATAGAGGCGGCAACCACGATCAGCAACGCACAAATGCGCGCCGGGATATAATTGAGTATGTCATCAAACCGTGCGGATGCGTAGCCCAAATCGAAATAGCGGTCATCCTTGTATCCAACCATCGAATCGAGCGTGTTTGCCGCCCGATACGCCATTGCGAGCGGTGCCCCGCCGATTGCCGCAAAAAACAGCGGCGAGATGATTGCATCCACAATATTTTCGGCGACGGTTTCGACTGCCCCACGCACAATCTCCGGTTCATCCAGCTTGTCCGTATCCCGGCCGACAACCATCGACAGCGCTGTTCGGGCTTGTGGCAAATCATTTTGCTGCAAATGCTGATAAATCTGAAGCCCGGCGTCAGCAAGGCCCTTAGAGGCGATTGTTGTGGAGATCAACCACACTTCTGCCGCCCAGGCAAGCCACGGTGACAGCATCGACAGCCCCTTTAGAAGCAGCCAGACTGCAAAATAGGAGCCTCCGACAAGCAGAAGCGGAAACAAAAACCCGGCCGCTCTCAGCTCGCCCGGCTTGTTCCATCGTTTTCGAATCTGTTTTTCCAGCCATTGGATCACTCGGCCCATGATCACAACAGGATGCGTGAGGAAACGCGGGTCCCCGACCATTCTGTCTACAAGATAAGCGAGGACGAGAAAAATTGCGGGTAATGGCAGCATGTCAGTCCTCCTTTTGTGTGACGACCGCTTCGAGCACGGTCTGATAAACATGGCGCGCAATCGCATCTCCCAACGTCGTCGCAGTACCGGCAAACGCGTGAGTCTCGGCGAAGCTACCCTGACTGACCCCGATGACGATGGCATCGCTCGTCGTTCCCGTGGCAATCTCCCCGGACTGATCATGTACCCCTGCGTCCTGCAGCGCTGCCGCTTTCGCCTCCACAGCAGTCATGACAGCGTTGATCATGGCCGCTTGACTCATTCGTCCGTCAATGAGCACGACTGTATTGATCGTCCCGAGCTCATAGGCGGAGTATGTTCGCGCTACCCTTCCGGCACGAGCCGCATTTCCGGTACCCGCAGTCGTACAGCAAACCAATCGGAAAGCATCGCCGTACTCCTCAGTGACAGCAGCATGGGACAACTTCGCTGCGGTCATCAAGCCGACGGTCTGCGCGGGTTGGTATCCCCATTCCAGAAGCTGCTTGTTCATCATCTGCCCCGGGTCATTCGAGTCGTAATCGAGTGGCACTTTCCAGTTGACAAACGTTGTCGCGCGCGAAAAGCCTCCTCGCCAAACGGCGCTGCTTACGGTGTCGAGTGTGTTTTTTGAGGTGATCGCCACATAATCGGACTTGTGCTCGATGAGGATGTCATCCCATAGACGGGATCGATACAAGTGGTGTGTGCGAAACGGTTGCGTCATATTATTTTCCACTCCTGTCCGTCCCACTGCGTGACAAGGCATTCTCCACACGCAATGCCGGGCATGTGCCAAAACTGCCGCTCATCGTGATGCAGCCATCGGCATTGAAACCAGCGGATGATTCCTCCGTGTGTCACACAGACAACCGTACAATCCTGCGCCTGTTCTGAAAGCTGCGCCAAGAGCCACTGATCAAACCTCTCGCCAAGCTGTCGAAGCGTTTCTCCCCCAGGCGGTGCGTTAGTGAATGGATCACCGTACCACGCTTGCAAGCGAGCCGCATCCCGTTCCATAAGTTCACTGTAAGTAAACAAATCCCAGCTACCAAAATCAAGCTCCCGCAGAGCGGTACATGGTTCAGGCTGAACGGAATGCGATCTCCCAATCATTCGTCCTGTCTCCATCGTACGCGAAAGGTCACTTGCGACAATCCGACTGATCGCTTCGTTTTGCAGCAAAGCAGCTGCCTGCGCAGCCTGAAGACGTCCTTTGTCATTGAGCGGAACATCGGTATGCCCAAGATAGCGCCCCGCCTTGTTACCGTCGGTTTCGCCGTGTCTCACCCATATCCATTTCATAACGGATACCGCGCACCAATCAACAACACAGCCATGTACGCTGCCTCCGTTCCTTCTACGATCGCCCCATAGCAATCCCCATTCAGACCGCCAAGCTTGTTCACGAGATATCGAGCCAAGAGCATCGCTGCAACAAACGCTGCTGCCAGCGCCACCAATCCGCCCCATCCGCTCAAACCAAAAGAGAGTCCGCTGGCAAACAAAAGCCCTGCGACCAGCCTGATCGGCGACAAGCCCTCGCACAAACCGCTTCCAAGTCCACTCGTGGAAAGGTATGGGAAGCGCCAGATCACGACAGTCAAGGTAAACCGGGCTGCGACTGGCACTGCAATGAAAACCGCAAGCTGCCCAGACAGCTCATAGATCGCTGCCGCTTTGAACAAAAGCAAAAGCACGCACGCAATGGCTCCCATCGCGCCGACCCGGCTGTCCTTCATGATTGCAAGCATTCGTTCCCGTTCCCGATTGCTTCCTAATCCATCTGCAACATCCATCCAGCCGTCAACATGCAACCCACCGGTGATGTATACCCATCCGACAAGCACCACAATGCTGCCTACCACAGTCGGAAACAGCGTGTTTGCAAACAAGCCGAGCAGCCAGAGGAACATGCCGATTAAACCGCCGACCAACGGATAATAGGCCACACTGTTGATCCAATCGCGTGAATCGTTCGTCATCCGGGGAACCGGGATTCGTGTCAAAAAGGCGATGGCATGAAACAGCGCGCTCATCCTTTTATCCTCACCGCGATGCCGGAAAAAACCGCATAAACCTCATCGGCAGCAGCGGCCAGGCGCTGGTTGGCTTCCCCGAGCACATCCTGGAACCAGCGTCCGAGGCGAGACATGGCGATGCCTCCCAATCCTACTTCATCGGTAATGACGATCACACGCTGCTGTTTGCGTGCGATTTCTTGCAACCACTGATCGAGCTCCTGCATGATCTGTTGTGTCACCGCTTGATCACGGATTTGCTCCTCTGGAACACGGATGAGCTGATTGCTGACCCAGGTCGTAAGCGAATCGACCAGCACCGTTTCATCCGGTCGAAAATGTGCCACCGTTGCCAGCAGGGAATCCGGCTCTTCCAGCGTCCGCCAATGTGCTTCTCGCCGGTCCTGATGCAGCTTGATCCGGTTTGCCATCTCCTCATCAGACGCCTGTCCTGTAGCAATATAGAGTACCTGCGGAGAAGAAGCGGCCTGCTGCTCACCAATCCGGCTTTTGCCGGAACGAACCCCGCCCGTAATCACGATCAGGCTCATTTCGATTTCCTCCCTTCTGCAAGCTGTTGCCGAAACGCAGCAAGCAGACGTTCATTCTCCTGTCGTCCACGAACCGCTATGCGAAAATGCTGTGCAGTCAGCCCGGGATACATCGCACAGTTGCGAATCATAATCCCGCACTGGCCAAGGTGATCCTGCATCCATTCTGCCGTCATGTACTCCGGCAAGCGAATCAGCAGAAAGTTGGCCGCCCCAATGGTTACTTCCCATCCGAACTCATGAACGAGGGTCGTTTGCAGAGCGTGACGCTCCTGACTGATTAGCTGTCGCGTCCGTTCAACATAAGCATCCTCCTTCAGACAAACCTCGCCGGCAAGCAGGGCAAGCTGATTCACACTCCAGGTGATTTGCTTGCGCTTCATCCTGTTTATGACCTCGGGCTGCGCAACTGCATAGCCAAGCCGCAGTCCGGGAATCGCAAACATTTTGGTCATCGATCGAATGATGATCACATGCGGATATGTATCGAGTTCTGTCAGCAAGGAGTGCTGCTCTTGCGGATCAACGAAATCCAGGAATGCTTCATCTACCACCAGCCATGTTCCTGCTGCCTCCGATGCTCGCGCCAGTGCATGCAACTCCTCCCGCTCATACGTTACACCAGTCGGATTGTTCGGGGACCCGATAAACACGAGGTCTGTATCCTTGATCAACGTTTCCAATGCTTCCAGGGCAGGCTTGTAATCAGGGGCGCTGCCATAAATCTCCTTGACCCGGGCACCATATTTGCCCGACAGCTCCGTATATTCCGAAAAGCAGGGATACACCACACCGACCTGTGACGGCTGCAACGCCTGGATTGCCAGTGCCATGCATTCGG
>JBLNEJ010000340.1:0-4303 GCA_050262535.1 Clostridia bacterium | reverse complement strand
GTCGGCATCAATGAAGCGCTCACACGAATCCAAGCCGATGGTCACAAGCCGGTACCGGCCCATTTGCGCGACCGCAGCTACAAAGGTGCTGCCAAGCTTGGGCACGGGGAAGGATATCTGTATCCGCACAACGATCCGCAAGGGTATGTCCCGCAGCAATATTTTCCGGACGGGATTTTCTATGAATTTTATCAGCCGAAAGAAATCGGGTATGAACAGGAAATTCGCAAGCGGCAGCAGCTAAGAAGGGAACGCGACTAGCCCGCTCCCCAAGCGAAAAACTCCTCATGGAGACGATCCATCAGGAGTTCCTGTAAAGAGGTGCACCCATGTTACGTTCGAACGGTTCCGTCGGGTTTGTTGGGCAAATCGCCTTGTGCATTCGGCACTTTGCTGATTATGTCCGCGCCGTAGCGGGCCTTGTGTGCAATCGTGCCGGCTGGATACTCGTACAGGGTGTCCGACGGATGGTTGCGGCCGCGTTCGGACCGTTTGTTGGTAGCCATCAGGCTGTCACCTCCTGTTTCGTATTGTCTCCACAAAGAATGAACTCATGTATGGCGAGACATGATGCATCCCGATTAGAGAAAAAGAGAGGAGCGATGGAAGTAGTGAAAATTTCTACAAAAGGCCGTTACGGTTTAACGATTATGATGGAGCTGGCTTCGCGCTTCGGCGAAGGACCCACTTCGCTCAAAAGCATTGCGCAACGACACGATCTGTCTGAGCACTATTTGGAGCAGCTGATTGCCCCGCTACGCAACGCAGGTTTGGTGAAAAGCATTCGAGGTGCTTATGGGGGCTATGTGCTGTCCAAGTCACCCGAAGAAATTACATCAGGCGATGTCATTCGTGTTCTCGAAGGGCCAATCAGTCCGGTCGAATTCACCGAGGAAGAGGACCCGGCGAAGCGTTATTTGTGGCTGCGCATTCGAGACAGCATTTCCTCTGTTCTCGATTCAACCACACTGGCTGACCTGATCGCATACACCGATGACGGTCTTTCAGACGGATACATGTTCTATATTTAACTTCATTCAAGGAACAGGTGACGAACAATGCGATATTTTGACCACGCGGCAACCACGCCGGTACACCCGCAGGTCGTTTCTGCCATGCAACCGTATGTGCAGGAGCATTTCGGCAATCCATCGAGTATCCATCGGTATGGTCGTACGGCCCGTGCAGCGGTGGAAACGGCTCGGGAAGAGATTGCCCGGTTGATCGGCGCAACGCCGCGCGAGCTGATTTTTACAAGTGGCGGAACGGAAGCGGACAACACCGCGATCATCGCTATGGCTTTGGCGAATCAGCACAAAGGCAAGCATCTGATCACAACGGCTATCGAACACCACGCTGTTTTGCATGCTTGTGAATATTTGGAGCATCTCGGGTTTGAGATCTCGTATGTGCCTGTGGATGAAACCGGGATGGTTTCGCTTGCTGCTGTCAAAAACGCTGTACGCGATACAACGATACTGGTTTCCGTGATGTACGGGAACAACGAGGTAGGGACGATCCAGCCGATTGAGGAAATCGGGACGTTTTTGCGTGAAAAGGATATTTTGTTTCATACCGACGCCGTTCAAGCCTTCGGGGCCGTACCGTTTCAATTGAACCAGCTGCCTGTCGATCTGCTTTCCGTCACTGCACACAAGATCAATGGCCCAAAAGGAATCGGTGCGCTCTATGTGAACAAAAACGTCGTCTTTCATCCATTCCTGCACGGGGGTGCGCAGGAACGAAAACGTCGCGCCGGAACCGAGAACGTGGCTGGCATCGTCGGATTCGCTGAGGCGGTCAAGCTCGCGTATGAGGAAATGGAGGAGCGACGTTCGAAATACATGGCAATTCGTGAAGCGATGCTAGGAATATGGCAGCAAGCAGGCATTTCATTTGCCGTCAATGGAAATCCGACGTCGTTCCTGCCGCATATCCTGAACGTCAGCTTCCCGGATGTTGATACCGAAACGATGCTGATGAATCTTGACATCGCAGGATTTGCTGCCGCGAGCGGGTCTGCCTGTACTTCGGGATCTTTGGAAATTTCCCATGTCCTTGTGGCGATGGGCTTACCCGAGGATCGAGCGTCGACTGCGATCCGATTCAGCTTCGGGCTTGGTACCAGTGTGGAGGATGCGATCGAAGCAGCTGAGGCTGTTGTGAAAATTATCGGTCGGATCAAGCCTGCTGCCACACGTAGCTAGGTAAAGAGAAGAACAAACAACCACCATTCATGGCGAAGGGTGGTTGTTTGCTTTGGTTTCTAAAGGTTGACCGGCAGGAAGCGTAATGGTAAAGGTGCTGCCCTCGTTCGGCTTGCTTTTGACGGTAATCGTTCCGTGATGCGCTTTGATGATCGTCTGACAGATGGATAGCCCAAGACCGGTGCCCCCGGACTGGCGGTTGCGCGATTCGTCGACTCGGTAGAAACGCTCGAACAGGTGGGGAAGCGCGGCTTCCGGAATTCCTCTCCCGTTGTCTGTAATCGAAATCCGGTAATGGTCAGGCTGTCGTTCGCAGACGATCTCGATTTTCCCCCCACTCGCACCCTCAATGGCTTGTGCCGCATTCGTGAGCAAATTGGTGAAGACCACTTCAAGCGATGCAGGTTCAGCCATAATTACGATGCCGGAACAAAGCCTGCAAACGATCTCGGGAGCCTGGAGGTGTGTGTTCATGCTGATCCGGCGAATCGTCTGGTCGAGGAGGTCCTGCAGCACGACAGGCTGTAAGGATACGTTCGGGGAACGATCGATTCGCGCGAGCATGAGCAACTGCTGTGTCAACTGGGTCATATGCTCGGTTTCCCGTAAGCAGCGTGACAAGCAATCGATATATTCGGCCGAGGAGCGTTCCCGCCGCAGTGTAACCTCCAAATCCGAGCGGAGCACGGCCAAAGGCGTTTTCAACTCATGGGAGGCATCCTGCACGAAGCGGCTTTGCAAGGCAAACGATTGGTGCAAGCGGGAAAGCATCTGGTTCAAACTGGCCAACAGACCGGCAAGCGTACGGTCCCGAACGGGCAAATCGATTTGGGAGGAGAGGGTTTGCTCCTCAATGGACATGAGTTTTTCAGCGATTTGCCGAACGGGTCGAAAGCCTTGCTTGGCCGAATAGACGACGATGCTTGTAATGATGACGATCCCGAGCGTTGCAATGACAAGGAACAGTATTGTGAGCCGGGTAAGAAAATGGAGGCTGTCCTCGATTTCTTCGGTCACTACGATGGAATAGCGCACTCCGCTTACCTCGAAAGGATATTGGAGCTCGCGATAGTTGTGCTCGTTTCCAAGCAGGCGCAACGAAAACGAAGGATTGCGAACAGCTGGTTGCCCGTCATGGGCTGGGACGATATAGGAAAAAACAGGATAGCTTTTCCAGCGGTAATTTCCCTGCAAAAGCGGTAAGCGATGGTCGTCTTCATCCTCAAACACTTCCTGCACGACACGTCCTTGCTCATCCAGCAGCCCAAAGTATCCGTCATGCTTAATGTTGGGGTCCACATAGCCAGATTGCGACCAGGCCAAAACAAGTTTGTTGGCATCAGCAAGGAGGCTGGCGTCCACCTGTTTTTGCGTCAAATAGGCTACACTGGCCAATGCAGCGCCGATCATGAGCAAGCAAACGAAAGCGACGGCAATGCCGGTGCGGACGGCTACTCGAAACGGGAAGCTTTCATTCCACCGTCTACCCATCTGCATCCACCAGCTTGTAGCCCATGCCGCGGACGGTTGCGATAAACCGATTTCCGACGTGCGGTTCAAGCTTTTTGCGCAAATTTTTCACATGGGCTTCGATCGTATTCGCTTGCACATCCCACGGCTCGTCCCACACCTGTTCGGCCAGACTTTCACGGGTAATCACCTGTTGGGGTCTGCGCAAAAAAACCTCCAGCATGCGAAACTCCACGGGTGTTAACTCCACCGGCTGCCCATCTACAAGGACTCGTCCCTCAGAGGGGAACAATTCCAGTGTGCCCCGGGTGATTTTGTCCAGGTGATAGGCGCTGGAAGAACGTCTCTGCAGCACCTGAATGCGAGCCAACAGCTCGGCGAAAGCGAACGGCTTGCACAGGTAGTCATCCGCTCCCTTGGTCAATCCGGCGACACGGTCATCGATGGAATCGAGTGCCGTCAGCATCAGGACTGGTACAGAGGAAAACTTCCGCAATTGCTGCAACACCTGATCACCGGATAGTCGCGGAAGCATCCGGTCGAGCACAATCACTTCATACGAGCGATCGGACGCAAACAGCAGCGCTTCCTCCCCATCGGCAGCCCAGTCGACCTGATACTCTTCT
>JBLNEJ010000339.1:0-4033 GCA_050262535.1 Clostridia bacterium | reverse complement strand
ACAGGCAACCAGCCATCATCTGCGCAAACCGGAACTGGTGAGGGGGTAAGCAAAAATGAGCCAGTTTGAA
This sequence comes from Clostridia bacterium, assembly GCA_050262535.1. Lineage (GTDB taxonomy): Bacteria > Bacillota > Bacilli > Brevibacillales > Brevibacillaceae > Brevibacillus_D. Next base: position 3,963 of record JBLNEJ010000339.1, on the reverse strand, counting down.
ACCGTCATCGGCCTGGAGGTCCACGCCGAGCTTTCGACCAACAGCAAAATTTTCTGCGGCTGCAAAACCGAATTCGGAGCGCCGCCGAATACCCATACATGCCCGATCTGCCTGGGACATCCCGGCGTATTGCCTGTGACCAACAAGCAGGCGGTCGAGTTCGCGATGAAAGCGGCGCTTGCGCTGAATTGCGAAATTTCCCGCGAAACCAAGTTTGACCGCAAAAACTATTTTTACCCGGATTCGCCGAAAGCGTACCAAATTTCCCAATACGACCAGCCGATCGGCCAAAACGGCTGGATCGACATCGAAGTGAATGGCGAGACGAAGCGCATCGGCATCACCCGTCTGCATCTGGAAGAGGATGCGGGCAAGCTGACGCACTCCGATTTTGGTGGTGGATCGCTCGTTGACTTCAACCGTGTCGGTGTCCCGTTGGTGGAGATCGTTTCCGAGCCGGACCTGCGTTCGCCAGAGGAAGCGAAGGCGTATTTGGAAAAGCTCAAAGCGATTATTCAATACACCGAGGTATCCGATGTGCGCATGGAGCAAGGCTCGCTGCGCTGTGACGCCAACATTTCGATTCGTCCTTATGGGCAGAAGGAATTCGGCACCAAGACCGAGCTGAAAAACATGAACTCGTTCCGCAACGTACAAGTGGGACTGGAATATGAAGTGGAACGTCAGACTGAGGTCGTCAAATCCGGCGGCACGATCACTCAGGAGACGCGCCGCTGGGATGAGGCGGGTAAAAAGACGATCTCCATGCGTTCCAAAGAGGAAGCGCACGACTATCGTTATGTCCCGGACCCTGACCTGGTGAAAATGCAGATTTCCGAAGAGTGGATCGAAGCGGTTAAGGCAACCATCCCTGAGCTTCCGGATGCGCGCCGTCAGCGCTACATGAACGATTTCGGACTGTCCGGCGACGATGCGTATGTCATCACCTTGACCAAGGAATCGGCTGATTTTTACGATGCAGCAACCAAGACAGGCGCTGATCCGAAGACCGTTGCCAACTGGCTGATGGGTGATTTGTTCGGCTATCTGAACGCAAGCAACCTGGAGCTGAAGGATGTCAAGATCACGCCAGAAGGTTTGGGTGAAATGATCAAGCTGATTGAAAAAGGCACGATTTCCACGAAAATTGCCAAGACCGTTTTCAAGGAAATGGTGGAGACCGGCAAGGAACCAGCGAAGATCGTCGAAGAGCAAGGCCTGGTCCAAATCAGCGATACTGGCGAGCTGAAGAAAATCGTCGCTGACGTGATTGCCGCCAATCCGCAATCGGTTGAGGATTACAAGGCAGGCAAGAAGCAGTCGATCGGCTTCCTCGTCGGTCAGGTAATGAAGCAGACCAAGGGCAAAGCGAATCCGCCGATGGTAAACCAGCTTTTGACCGAGGCATTGGAGTCGCTATAAAAAGGAGGATCTCAAGCGATGAAGATTCTGTCCGTTACAGGCGAACAAGTGCCGCCGGGCAAAGGCGGATCGCCGTCCGACACGTTTGACCGTTCTATCGCCAGCTTTCAGGCAGGCAAAGAAACGAAAAACGTGACCGTTACCTATTGCCGTTATTTCGGCAAGGCACTGGCGGAGCAAGGGATTTATGATGAAGAGCAGGAGGGCATTCCGGTCAACAAGCTGGCAGCCATCCTGTATCTGGAAAAGAATCCTGATACCGCGGGCGGCAGACAGTATTACAATGAGACGGCTGCGTTTCTAAAGCTGTTTGAAGGGTTCTCGCTTTCGCAGATCAAACAAAATTATGGGTCGGTTCTTGCGTAGGAATGATTACAAAACGCTCCTGTTTTTGCGGGGGCGTTTTCTTATGGCTGAAGGGGAGGGGAGAAGCAGGGGGCCGCTAGTCGCTCTGCCTTGAAACCTGCTTCTCCCACGAGCGGAAGTGCATCCAAGAAAGAAAATGATAGAATGCTGCTCCGATGAAGCGTATTTTTTGCTTCTCTGAGACGCTCTCAAAACCATTCTCGCAGATGACCTTCAGCTGGTAGAGGAAAAGGGAGAAAACCAGCGAGGGCCTTGGGACACCGGCCCAGGCGTAATGGAAAAAGCGGAACACGCCCTGCGTCCAACGTGTCAATCATCCTCGAATCGGCATGTTTTGGACGCATGTTCCGCTTTTGGAATGAAGCCGCCCAGGAATGACCACCTAGCGGGGGTCCCACCGCCCGGAGCGTTTTCTCCCTTTTCCTCTCTCCGCCGAAGCCCACCCGCACATCCTCCACAAATTCGCCAAATACAGGAGGTATGAATCGGTTATAATATTATTTATAATGATTATCAGGTAAGAATAACGAAAGCGAGGGGTCTCCATGAAGAAAAACGGAGTGTTAGTGATCGGGCACGGGTCCAGTAATGCATCATGGGTACAGCTCGTGGATGATGCCGTCAGCCGACTGGAGCTGCCTGTCCCGATTGTCTCCTGTTTTCTGGAAATGGTTGAGGGACGATTGATTGAAGATGGAATACGCGCATTGGAGGCGCAGGGCGTCGAACGGATCATTGCTGTGCCATTGTTTGTCGCTTCCGGCAGTACACATATTGATGAAATTTCCTGTATGTTGGGGATAACCGAAAAAACGTTGCTGGATGAAGAGATCGAAAAAATCGAGACGACCGCCGAGATCGTCTATTGCCAGCCGATGGACGACCATCCATTGATCGAAGAAATTTTGCTTGAACGCATTCGCCAGCTAAGCATTGATCCTGCAGAGGAAGTGCTGCTGCTTGTTGGCCATGGTGCCGATGAAGGTGAGTACCATGCAAAGTGGGAAGGTGTTTTGCAGCGTTTGTCCGTGTCGATTCGCAAGCGGGCAGGCTTCAAGGGAGCCACTTACGGGACACTTCATCCCGATAATTTGACCAGACGTGCACGGGCGATTTCCCGCAAAAACCGCACAGTTGTCCTTCCGCTCTTCCTGAGTGAAGGGTATTTCACCAAGAAAGTGATACCATCGCGTCTGGAAGGTCTCGAGTATCTGTACAATGGACAAACCTACCTGCCTCATCCGTATGTAACCGAGTGGATGCAGAATGTCATTGAGCAACAATTGGTCATGGATCATGCAAGTCTGTAATACAATGAGAATAAACGAAAGCGAAGGATCTCCCGTCTGGCGAGATCCTTTTTTCATCGTGTAAGAATAGAAAGCGCGACCGCTTATCAATTCTGGATCAGGAAGGGGAGCATTGATGATCGAGCTGCGTGATGTCACGAAACGGTTTGGCCCGTTCACGGCGGTACATCGGGTGTCTTTTACCGTACGCCCCGGCGAGGTTGTCGGCTTGCTGGGGGAAAATGGGGCGGGCAAAACAACAACGATGCGACTGATTGCGGGTATTCTCCGTCTGTCAGAAGGAGAGATACGCATCGGCGATACTTTGATCGACACCAGCCCGATGATTGCCCGCAAGCGAGTCGGGCTGCTTTTTGGCGGGGATGTCGGCTTGTATCATCGGTTGACCGCATGGGAGAATATCGCGTTTTTCGGCAGATTGTATGGGATGAAGGAAGCGGATTTGCGCGAACAGATCGACCGCTTAAGCAATCACTTAGGGATGGGGGCGTATATCGAAAGGCGTGTAGGGGCGTTCTCCAGAGGGATGAAGCAAAAGGTTGCCATCGCCCGCGCTCTGGTGCATAATCCTGCTGCTATCCTGCTGGATGAGCCGACAACCGGATTGGATGTCAGCGGGGCTACCGTTTTCCGGCGGTTGATTGTAGAGATGAAGCGTGAGGGCAAAGCGATTTTGTTCTCCAGCCACAATATGGACGAGGTGGAGAAGCTGTGTGACCGCGTGGCCATCATGCACAAAGGGACGATCCGTTATTGCGGGACACTTGAACAATGGTTGGGATCGTCCGGGAGCAACGACTTGAATGAACGGTTCATGCGGATGATTGAAGGAGGCGAGCAGGATGCGGAGCCGAATGGGCTGGAT
>JBLNEJ010000338.1:0-3204 GCA_050262535.1 Clostridia bacterium | reverse complement strand
AACCTGGCGGGAGTTTTGTGCTTGAGCATTATCCATGAGCCAAAGCCCCCTCACCTAAGAGGCGAATAACAACGAAAAAACAAAAAAACGGCCGAGGCCGTTTTTTTGTTTGTCTGCTGATCCTTACTGCTCCTTTTGCTTGCGCGTTACCTGTCCGATACTCCAGCCGAGCAAGCTCATCAATGCGGCAGCCAAAATGACGCTCATGATGGAATCGGGCCACTGTCCGATCTCAAAGCCTGGAATGAAATAAGCGGCAAGCGCAAAGCTGAGCGCATTGACGACAAACCAGAACAGCCCAAGCGTCAGCCAACGCAATGGCGTGGTAAAGAAGTTCAATACAGGTCTGACGAGAGTATTGACGATCCCCAAAATAAACGCGGCAAGGATCGCCGTTCCGTAATCCTGCACATAAATGGTCGGGATCAAATAGCTGACGAAAAGGAGAGCCGCTCCGTTCAGGAGCAGGCGAATGATCCATCGAAGCATTAGGCATCACCCCGTAACCAATTGCTCGATTCGTTGCTGTGTTCGTTGTCGGTCTCTTTCCAGAATCGGCGCCAAAAATTGTCCTGTGTATGATTCTTTCACCTTGACGACTTCCTCGGGAGTGCCGGTGGCCACAATCATTCCCCCACGCGTACCGCCTTCCGGACCAAGGTCGATAATGTAGTCAACGGTCTTGATTACATCCAGGTTATGCTCGATGACCAGCACGGTATCACCATTGTCGACAAGTCGCTGCAAAACTTTTAACAAACGATCGATATCATCGGTGTGCAGACCTGTGGTCGGCTCATCCAAAATGTACAGCGTGCGTCCGGTACTGCGCCGATACAATTCGGACGCCAGCTTGACGCGCTGCGCTTCACCGCCGGAGAGCGTGGTAGCAGGCTGCCCCAGCTTCATGTAGCCCAAGCCGACATCGACCAGCGTTTGCAGCTTGCGTTCGATCCGCGGCAGGTTTTTGAAGTACTCGATCGAGTCCTCAATCGTCATTTCCAGCACATCGGCAATGCTCTTGCCTTTATACTTCACGTCCAGCGTTTCACGGTTGTAACGTTTTCCGTGGCATACCTCGCATGGAACGTACACATCAGGCAGGAAGTGCATCTCGATTTTGATGATCCCGTCCCCGCTGCACGCTTCACAGCGCCCGCCTTTGACGTTAAAGCTGAAGCGCCCCTTTTTGTAGCCGCGCACCTTGGCTTCATTGGTTGAGGCAAACAGATCGCGAATATCATCAAAGACCCCTGTATAGGTCGCAGGATTTGATCGCGGCGTGCGCCCAATTGGCGACTGGTCGATGTCGATCACCTTGTCTAAATGCTCAAGACCGGTAATTTTTCGGTGTTCCCCCGGTTTGGCCTTGGCCTTGTTCAGATCACGAGCCAACGCTTTGTGAAGGATTTCGTTGATCAGCGTGCTTTTTCCTGAGCCGGAGACACCGGTTACGGAGACAAACACGCCGAGCGGGATATCAATGCTTACGTTCTTCAGGTTGTTCTCCTTGGCCCCTTCAATCCGCAGCTTTTTGCCGTTCGGCTTGCGGCGTTCGGGCGGTATTGCGATAAACTTGCGTCCGCTCAAGTAGGCGCCTGTCAAAGAGTCCTTGTTTTCCATGACTTCCTGAGGCGTTCCGGCAGCGATGATCTGGCCCCCGTGAATCCCTGCACCCGGACCGATATCGATAATATAGTCGCACGCCATCATCGTATCCTCGTCGTGCTCAACGACGATCAGCGTATTCCCCAGACTGGTCATATGCTCCAGCGTCTTGATCAGCCGAGCATTGTCTCGCTGATGAAGCCCGATGCTCGGCTCGTCGAGAATGTAGAGAACCCCCATCAGGCTTGAACCGATCTGGGTAGCCAGTCGAATCCGCTGTGCCTCGCCTCCGGACAGCGTCCCTGCGGCACGGCTTAGCGTCAGGTAGTCCAGACCGACATCGATCAAGAACTGCAAGCGGGATTTGATCTCCTTGGTGATCAGATTGGCGATCTTCATCTCTTTCTCGCTCAGCTCCAAAGCATCCGCATAACGGTGAGCTTCCGCGATGGACAGATCCGTCAATTCGGAGATGTTTTTGCCGCCGACCTGCACGGCGAGGCTTTCCTGACGCAAGCGCTGTCCTTTGCAAACCGGGCAAGGCTTCTGGCTCATGTACCCTTCAATTTGTTCACGGATATAGTCGGAGCTCGTCTCCAGATGACGGCGCTGCAGGTTCGGAATGACCCCTTCAAATGGGACAACCGCTTCCCTGACTTGGCCAAATTCGTTCTCGTAGCGGAACTGGATCTTTTCTCCCTCCGAGCCGTACATAACGATTTGGAGCTGCTCTGGGGAAAGCTCTTCAAACGGCGTATCCATGTTGATCTTGAAATGGCGGCAAGCCGATTCCAGCAGTTGATTGTAATAGGTTGACGATTTCGGCTCCCATGCTTCGATCGCCCCCTCTGCCAACGACTTGGTCACATCGGGGACGACCATGTCCGGATCAACCTCCAGCTTGACACCCAAGCCGTCACATTCGGTACAGGCACCGTACGGGCTGTTAAACGAGAAAATGCGCGGCTCCAAATCCCCGATAGAAAATCCGCAGATCGGGCAAGCGTGCTTTTCACTGAACAGCAGCTCCTCCTGATCAATCACATCGACGATGACTTTGCCGTCAGACAGCTTCAGTGCGGTCTCCAACGAATCAGCAACACGAGCCTGAGCATCCGGCTTGATCACGATCCGGTCAATCACAACCTCGATACTGTGCTTCTTGTTTTTCTCCAGCTTGATGTCCTCCGACAGGTCACGCACTTCCCCATCGACGCGAACGCGGACATAGCCTTGCTTGCGGATGTCTTCCAGCAGCTTGACGTGCTCCCCTTTTCGCCCCTGGACGAGCGGAGCGAGAATCTGCATGCGTGTACGCTCCGGGAACTCCATCACACGGTCTACCATCTGTTCAACCGTCTGGGAACGAATCTCGATTCCGTGCTCCGGGCAAATGGCCTTGCCAATCCGCGCATACATCAGACGTAAATAGTCGTAAATCTCCGTCACCGTTCCGACCGTGGAACGTGGATTGCGGCTTGTCGTCTTCTGGTCGATGGAAATGGCAGGCGAAAGTCCCTCGATGGAATCGACGTCCGGTTTGTCTATCTGACCGAGGAATTGCCGGGCATAGGCAGAAAGCGACTCCACATAACG
>JBLNEJ010000337.1:0-3651 GCA_050262535.1 Clostridia bacterium | reverse complement strand
AGCCTCGTGAGAAAATGGGCGATTTGCTGCTCGATCGGGCTGTCTTGAAACGAGATGATCTCGGCAAGGAGTCTTAACTTGTAAATTTGCGAATTGGTAAAGATCACGGCCGCGTGCGGATGATCGCTGCAAATTCTGCTTAACGCTTCATCGGAGAAAAAGTACACAATGGACGGGGCCGTCGTAATAGCATTTGTCAGGTAGGCGCCTTTATAGGCACCGTGCTCACCGAATAACGTTCCGACCGGAATATAGTCGACGGTACGCTCATGTCCGTTTGTGGATAGCAGACTGATTTTCACACCGCCCCGGTCCAAATGGTAGAAGCCCTTTCCACTTTCACCCTGACGGTACACGACCGTATTTTTTTTGCATTCAAGCCTTTGGCCATATTGTAAAAAAGGAGTCCAGTGCTGGCGCAAGTCGGTCATTTCGCTCTCCCTCCTTCCTGAACGATGCGTAGAACGCTACATCGTCTTTGCGGTTAGGGTATAAGGATACGGATGTTGTAATAAATCCAACCGTAAAATTACAAACGTCCGGTTTCGAACCTCGATAATCCCGCTCTCCTTCCACTGCTTCAAAATTTTGTAGACCGTGATCCGTGTCAAGCCGGCACAGTCAGCAAGATCCTGTTGGGAAAGGGGGACCTCATAATTTTTAAACTCATCACAAATGTTCAGCAGCAAAGAGGCGATTTGCTCCTCAGAAGAAAGCGTTTTCATATTGATGGCAAAAAGAAGAGTGCGCAGTTTGTGGCTGACAGTTTGCGTAAACAGCGATAGCAGTTCAGGCTGTTCCTTCAGCATTTCCTGGAATTGAGCCGGGGAAAAGTGGTACACGATTGAATTTTTTACAGCGATCGCCGTCGTGAAATGAGGTTGAAGATCCATTGATTGAACCCCCATAATTTGACCGGGAACGACGATGTTCAACAAACGGTGATTGCCTTTTACCGTTGTGGTAATAATTTTGATCAAACCGCTATGGAGATAATAAAATCCTTCCCCCATCGTACCTTGCTTGTATATGACCGACTTGCCCTTGCAAAATTGTCTGGTCCCGTATTTCAAGAGCGATTCCCATTTTATATCGGTTTCAAATAGGGATACCATGTCGAACACTCCTTGTCAGGTAGATCGTACAGAAACAAAGCGGGAGATATGCGACGCTACAACAGCACACGACTAATCGAAATTTTACGAATATTACAATCTGATTATAAAGGGAACCGTTAAAGAGTTACAAGGGAAGAAGAGCAAACGAACAAAAAAATGAAAAATGATGTTAAACAGTTTACAATCATCAGCCTGAAGTTTTCTGACTGTTGGAAAAAATCAAAAATGACGTTAAGCCGTTTACACTCGACTGTACCTCATTTCAGTAAAATAAGACCACTGCCTTTTTTTACTAGGAATAAAAATGTTGGACATTGAATTGATCTGACTAAAAATTCCGAAAGAAAAGAGGCGGAAGCAGAGTGATCTGTTTGAAGCATCTGGTTCTGCAACCGAATCGGTTTATGAGACTACAAAATGGAGGGGTAATCGCATGAAGAAAGTAAAAAAGTGGGGAGCTTCACTCTTGGCGGTACTGATGGTACTCGCGACAGCAGCTTGTGGTGGCGGAGGAGGAAACACCGGTGGGTCTACTGCCAATCAGTCGGCTGCAGGCAATGGTTCCAAACCGACCTATCAGTTCAAGCTGGCCCACATAACGCCGCCGACGCACACCTGGCATTTGGCCGCTGAAAAATTCAAGGAAGAGCTCGACAAGCGTTCCGGAGGCCGGATGAAGCTGGAAATCTATCCGTCCAGTCAACTTGGGACGGAACCGGATATGGTCCAACAGATCGCAGCAGGTTCGGTCGATTTCGGCTTGATTACCGCTGCGTACCTGAGTTCCCGATCCCCGTCGTTTGCTGCCTGGTTTACGCCTTTTGCCTTCCCTGATCTGAAGTCAGCAAACGAAGCGCGCCAAACGGAAGTAGCCAAAAAAATACTCGGCACCCTCGATGAACAAGGGTTGGTTGGCCTTGACTATTTGTTTGCCGGGCAGCGCGTCATGCTGTTTAAAGACAAGGAAGTACTGAAACCGGAAGACATGAAGGGTCTCAAGCTTCGGGTAACGCCGAGCCCGCCATTGCAAGACTTTTACAAGTCTACTGGGGCGTCTACAGAGGGAATTCCGCTTCCTGAAGTTTATTCCGCTGTGCAGACCGGCGTAATTGACGGGATGGACATGGACCTGGATGCGACGATTTCAAATAAATACTACGAAGTTGTCAAATACGGCGCGGTCACCAACCACATGGTGTGGCCATCCGTAGCGGTTGTTGGCAAGGAAACGTTTGACAAGATGCCGGATGAAGACAAACAGATTGTTCGGGATGCGATTGCCGCTGCGGCTGATTTTGCAGCGACTTCCCGCGCAGCGAAGGAAGAAGAGTACAGAAAGACGCTGAGCGACAATGGCATGAAAATCTATGAAATCGACCCTGCCCTATTTGCTCCGATGATGCAGGAATTTGACCAAAAGTACGGAGGAACCCATCCTCTCATTCAAGAGTTCATCGATACATTCCGCAAAAAGTAGAACAAGGGGACGAGAGCATGAAAGCACTGAGCAACTTCATTGCAACGATCGAAAAATATAGCGCTGTTGTACTCATGTTTGCGATGGCCGTAATTGTTTCCCTGGCTGTTTTATTCCGTTATTTACTCAATTCTCCCCTGTCCTGGGCAGGGGAGGTATCCGTTTTTTTATTAATCTGGATCAGCTTTATTGGCGGCAGCCTGGGGCTGAAGGTGAAATCTCAGGCTGCTGTGACGATTGCTCTTGATTATGTTTCAGCGAAGGTCAAGAGGAACATTGGTATTTTCGGACATCTCTTGATGCTGCTGTTTCTAGGGGTGTTGCTCTACTACAGCTACAAATGGGTGTTGTCACCGGGCGTTACGTTCCAGAAGTCAACGGCACTTCTTTTGCCCATGTGGATCCCTTTTAGCGCAGTGCCGGTCGGTTTGACATTCGGTACGATCCACCTCTTGTCAAATCTGATTGATCTGGTTCGAGAGGAGGAAGTTCAGTGACTACCTTGGTTATTTTCGTATTTCTGCTGTTTTTGCTAATGGGCATCCCGATCTCTCTCGTGCTAGGGATGATCACGGTTGTGTACTTCTTTCTCATGGGCAATACCACGCTGTTGGCGTCTACGCCGATGCGCCTGTATTCCGGATTGGAGAATTTCGGCTTGCTAGCGATCCCGCTCTTCATGCTGGCTGGGGAATTAATGAACGGGGGAGGCATCACAACAAGGCTCGTTCAGTTTACGAAAGTATTTGTTGGTCATGTTCGCGGGGGATTAGCGTACGTAACGATTGTGTCGAATATGTTTCTCGCCTCTATTTTGGGATCAGCGAATGCGCAGGCTGCCATGATGAGCAAGGTTATGGTTCCGGAGATGGAAAAGGAAGGCTATGATAAAGAATTTTCATCAGCCTTGACGCTCGCTTCATCCATTGTTGCCCCGATCATTCCGCCAAGCATGATCTTTATTATTTATGGGACGCTATCGGGGACTTCGATCGGCGGCTTGTTTATGGCAGGAATCGTCCCGGGCATTATTTATGGAATTGGGTTTATTTCACT
>JBLNEJ010000336.1:0-9398 GCA_050262535.1 Clostridia bacterium | reverse complement strand
CAGCTTTTGCCTCCGGAACAGGCGAATACGTTCAGCTGTTTGAGCCGACCGCTTCCCAGCTGGAAAAAGAAGGCGTCGGGCATGTCATCGCCTCCTTCGGTAAGGAGAGCGGCACCGTTCCCTACACCGTCTTCATGGCAAAGCAAAGCTACCTGGACAAACATAAAGGAGCCATCCAAAAGTTCACCAATGCGATCTACAAGGCACAGCAATGGGTAGCCAGCCACAGCGCCAAGGAAACCGCCGAAGAGATTGCGCCGTATTTCCAAACTCTCGACCCCGCGATTATGGAAAGCTCAGTAAAGCGATATTTGGAGCAGGGCTCATTCGCGACAGACCCGATCCTCGACGAAGCAGAGTGGAACAATCTGCAAGCGATCATGGAATCTGCCGGTGAATTGAAGGCACGGGCTGACTACAGCAAATTGGTCAATACGACGTTTGCCAAGACGGCGAAGGAAGGGAGATAGACACCTTGCAGATGAAGCCTTCTTCCCCGCCGTCCAAGATTGAACTTTGCCAATTGACCCATCTGTATGTATCGCGGCAGAGCACCTTCCTGGCCGTGCAAGAGATTGATTTACGTGTGGAGGAAGGCGAATTCATCTGCCTTGTCGGCCCAAGCGGCTGTGGCAAAACGACGCTGCTCTCGCTGATTGCCGGACTTGAAAAACCAACAGCGGGCAGCGTGTACATCGATGGCACAGTGGTGAACGGACCCAATCGCCGCATCGGCTACATGCTGCAGCAAGACTATTTGTTCACGTGGCTGACCATTGAGGAAAACGTCATGCTTGGGCTAAAAATTCAGGGAAGAATGGTCCCGGAATCCGTCGAGTATACGCTTCAGCTGCTCGATGAGATGGAGCTCGGAGGCTTTCGCCAGGCGTATCCCGCACAGCTCTCCGGAGGGATGCGTCAGCGGGTCGCCCTTGTCCGCACACTCGCATGCCGCCCTGACATTTTGCTGCTGGATGAACCATTTTCCGCCCTGGACCATCAAACCAAGCTCAAGCTGGAGGATCTCGTCGTTACCACGCTTCACCGTCAGCAAAAAACCGCCATTCTCGTCACCCACGATTTATCAGAAGCGGTCGCGATGGGTGACCGGATCTTCATCCTGGCCAAAAATCCCGGTAGAATTCACCAGGAGTTCGTCATGCCTGAACAATTCCGCGGCTTGCTGCCTTTTGAGACACGGAACCATCCGCAGTTTTCGGCCCTGTTTCATCAAGTGTGGAGAGAAATGGAGGCGGTGAATCATGCCACCATTTGATGCAAAGCAACTGCACGCTTCTTATCTGCGAACAAAACGGCGGGAAAGCACGCAGGTCTTCTTCACCCAAATCATCCTATTGGCCGCTTTCCTTGGGTGCTGGGAATGGCTGGCCCGTTCGAACAGGATCAACACGCTGATTTTCAGCTACCCCTCGAAAATTTGGCAGCTATTTTGGCAGCAGCTGACCGATGGGTCGCTTCTGCCCCACGTGACCGCCACTGTGTTGGAAACGATCATCGGCTTTCTGGTTGGCACGCTACTCGGTACTTTGATTGCAACTGTGATCTGGTGGTCACCCTTTCTCTCTCGGGTGCTTGACCCGTATTTGGTCGTAGCCAACAGCATGCCAAAGGTCGCAATCGGCCCTCTTTTCATCGTCGGATTCGGGCCGGGCTACTTGTCAATCATTGCGATGGGCTGTGCCATTTCCGTTGTCATCACAACAATCGTCATCTACACCAGCTTCAAGGAAGTGAATCCGAACTATCTCAAAGTCATGCAGACGCTGGGCGCGAACAAACGGCAAACGTTCCGCATGGCGATCCTGCCCGCAACCATCCCTTCCATTGTCTCCACGTTGAAGGTGAACGTTGGGCTTTCCTGGGTTGGGGTGATCGTCGGCGAGTTCCTCGTCTCCCAAAAAGGGCTCGGCTATTTGATCATTTATGGCTTTCAGGTATTTAATTTTACATTGGTGTTGATGAGCTTGGGGGTCATTGCCGTCGTCGCTACGTTGATGTATCAAGGGGTCGCCTATTTGGAGAAGAAATGGGTCGGCCCGTTAAAATAAAAAACGAGGTGCGCCAATGCGGCACACCTCGTTTGTGCGTAAAACGCTTATTTCCAGAACTTCCATTTCGATTTCTTGTCGGTTTCCATCGATTCGCCCGCTTGCGACTGGGATTGCTGAGCAGCCTTTTCAAGCAGCTCCGGCGGCAGCTTGGATAAGAACTGCTCGACCGTTTGATTGAACGGCTCCCCGATCTCGTCGCGCATTGCCGTCAATACGGCAATCGCTTTGTCTCCCTGTTCGGTTGCAATCAACGCATTGGCATAGTTAAAACCAACATACGGGTATTCAAACGATGGCTTCCAAAAATGCTCCGCGACTTGGATCAGCTGGTACACATATCCTGCCTGTCCCAGCTCCCCGGTAACAGCCATAATGACTTCTTCACTCTCATTGGAGCGCTTGATCGCTTCTTTGTAGCCTTGCAGAGCCACAAGCAAATTCTCGTCTTTTAGTGCCAAACGACCGATCATCAAATGCGGACGCCAAGCGCCCTCGGCTTCTCCCAACTGCTTGAGACGCTCGAGAAGCGCTTCCTTTTGATCCATCTCAAGGAAGCTGGTGATGTACATATCCATGCCCGTTTCCTGATTCGGATCCAGCACCAAGCCGGTTTGCAGCGCTTCGAATGCCTTGATGCCATCGCCTTCGTAGGCAAGAATTTTTGCGATGTTCGTGTAGGCTGATCCTGATTCCGGGTAATTCGTGATCGTCTCCACCAGAACCTGTTTTGCCAAGTCGAGCTCCCCTGCCTGCATGTGGACAACGGCACGGAAGTTCAGTGCAGGCTCAATGCGCCCATACAGCTCAATCAAGCGATCCGCTGCTTTGCCTGCATGCGAGGGGAAGCTGTCTCGAACAAGTTCCATCGCGTACTGACGAAGCTTCTCTTTGTCGTCCCAGTACATTTCCAAATTGTGCGGAATGACACGTTTCTCGTATTCATCGCGCGCCATTTCAATCCGCTGACCGTATTCATTGGTAAATTCAATAAAATCAGACATGGGATAGCCTCACTCTCTTTGGTACGAGCTGTACCATCATCAATGTTCGATGGTTCCTTCAACACCATAACGTAAAAACGGTTTGCTGCGCAACTTGAGTCTATGTTGTTCGCGTTAAATCCACGCCTTCATATTTACCTTGCGGATGAACTCTTCAGGCGTCTCCTTAACAGGGGGATCACTCGTCTCCTCTTCCGCCGACTCTTCAATCCCCATCACTTGCCGAAACAAGGCTTCATTGCGCGTTGCGAGTGCATGCTCGAGAAGCGCTTCACGCGCTACCTGTTCGGCCTCCTGCTCCAAAAGAACCTCTTCCAAAGCGATATCTGCTTCCAGTATTGGATAATGTTTATCGATCTTCGGCACGCGGATGACCCATTCGAATGCACTGTCAGGATTCCGATCCCGGCCGATGATATATGCATGTTCGCCTATAGGGAGAGATTGCTCAAAGCTGTCGGCCACAATTATGACTCTCTGACCTAGTTTGAACATATTGTCAACTCCTCTGTTCCATCCGGGTTTCGTAGGGTGCTAGCTCCCGATGTTACTTCTACTATACTCATTGTTTTACGCAGAGGAAAGGAAAATGTTTCACAACTTGTTGCGTAGCGCAAAATAAGCTAAACTGCTAAGAAGAAGCAAACTATGCGATAAATAACGAGGTGCAATAACTCAAATGTCTACATCCTTTTCCTTCTTCATACTCGTGTGGATGTTCATCCTGATCGGCTTGGTTGCGATCGGCGGCTTCTTCATGTTTCGTAAATTTTTGAAATCGATGCCGAAGCAAGACGGCAAGTCCGATCTTGATTGGCAGGATTCGTATATTGATCAAACACGCGGCTTATGGACTGATGAGGGAAAGTCCCTGCTCGAGGATCTGGTCGAACCGGTTCCCCAGATTTTTCGTGACGCCGCACGCCGTACGATTGCGGGCATGATCGGAAAGCTGGCGATTGACGAAGGGGCGACAACGATCACCACTGAACTGATTATTAAAGGCTACATTCTCGCAACCCCGAAGCGTGATCACAAGTTCCTGATCAAGCGTCTCCAGGAAAAGCAGATCGATTACACGCCCTACCAAAAATATTTGAAAGCGTAAATTGAAACTTCCGTCCGAACTGGATCGTAGATATGAGTGAATTCACATGTCTGAAAGGGGCAGATGAAGCATGTCTACTGTCTTTACGATACTCGTCATCGGATTGGTCATTCTGATCGGTCTGATTGTGCTGGTCGTTTCTATCGTGCGAAAAGGTGCCAAATATTTGATGCGTGGCAGACGCCACTTCAGTTCCAGCGACTACCATTACCGCGGTGGCCATTTTGGCAAAGGACATCACTCGTATGGTCATCATCACTACCGCCACAAGCATTCCAGCCATAGCTTTTTCAGCAGCTAATCTTACCGGGTTTATACGTAAAAATCCCCGTGCTCACCGCGAGCCGGGGATTTTTCGTTAGCGGTTATTTTCCTGAAACGCCACCAGAAACGAGGAAGGCCATCACTTCAGCGCTGTCAGCCTCCAGCAGCTGCACCCGATCCTTCGGAAAGACAAGCAGGTTTCCGGCAAAATTGTACGATTGCGGCAAATACACAGCAACATGGTCGGCAAGCCCCACATTATCAAGCGACTCCCGGGTAATGAAGCCGATCGCCTTCGCGCTGCCATCAGCGGACAACGTCACCAGCACCGGCTTGTCAAAGCTTTTCTTGTCCCCGACAAATGCTCCCAGCACGTCCTTGATGGAGGTATAGATCAGCTTGACGAATGGTAATTTTTCAAAGAGTGTATCAACCAGGTTCAACAAGCTCTTCGTCAACACATTCGAGGCCAGAAAGCCAATCAGCAACACCGCGAGCAATGTTATGACAAACCCAATGCCGGGGATCGGCAGCCCAAGCCAGCCGTCAACCGTTACAAATACTTTATACAGGACAAACAGCGTAACGGCCAGCGGAGCAGTAAATAATAATCCTTCCAGGAAGTAACGAATGATTCGTTTCATACAGGTCTCACAAAACTCCTTTTTCGTTATTTCTTCTCATCATACCGTAGCTGAGGCATTTTCTGCTATGATGAATATGGGCGAATCGTCATACTTTTTACACAAGGAGGTCTTTTGGATGAAACAACAGCATCTTGTCTCCCGCGAATGGCTGCAAGAGCATATGCAAGATTCGAATCTGGTAATCGTGGATTGCCGCTTTACGCTGGGCAAGCCCGGCCAGGGGCTTTCTGAATACGTAGAATCTCATATTGAAGGTGCGCTCTATTTTGATCTGGAGCATGACCTTTCCGGGCCAAAGGCACAACACGGCGGCCGTCATCCTCTCCCGGAGGTCGCCCAACTGGAAAAGCTATTCTCCAATGCCGGCATTGATCACAATACGATGGTCGTGGCCTACGATGAGCAGGATCTGTCCAATGCTTCCCGCTTGTGGTGGTTGCTTCGTTACCTCGGTCATGACCAGGTCGCCGTATTGAACGGCGGATTCGCAGGGTGGAAACAGGCAGGGTTGCCTGTCACAAAAGATATCCCGATCCCATCGGCCAAAACGTTTCGGGCGAACGTACAACCACAGATGCTGGTTGGCGTGCAACATGTGAAGCTGCGCGGCGAACAGACCGCCGTGCTCGATTCCCGCGCACCTGTGCTTTATCGCGGCGAGATCGAGCCGCTTGATCCGAAAGCGGGTCATATCCCCGGAGCGGCCAACTTTTTTTACAAGGACAATTTCACTCCTGATGGCATCATGATGTCTACCGACAAGCTGCAGGAACGGTTTGCAGATGTCGCCAAAAAGGATGAAATCATGGTGTATTGCGGCTCCGGTGTCACCGGCTGCGTGAACGTACTCGCCCTTTACCAGGCTGGACGAACAGATGCCAAGCTGTATGCGGGCAGCTGGAGCGATTGGGTTTCCTATGCGGACAACCCGGTGGCGACGGGAGAGGAATAAGAGTCGATCTGACGTTGATAGGAGGGCTGTAACAGATTGCCAATGGGCAGGCTGTTGCAGCCCTCTTTTTTCAACTTGCCGGCGGACAAGCACGCCAAAAATAAACGCGCACACGTATTGACTTGGAGCTAACTCCAACGAATACAGTTGGTAAGAAAGGTGGTGATGCCCGATGTATACAATCCGGGAGGTTTCGGAAATGACCGGATTTAGCCCCGATACGTTACGGTATTACGAAAAGATCGGTCTGATCCAATCCCCCCGAAGAGGCCCGGGCGGTGTACGATCATACAGCTGTGACGAAGTCCGTTTGATTACATCGTTACAGTGCTTGAAGAAAACCGGGTTGTCATTGGAGGATATGAAGGAGTTTGTTTCGGAAGGTCAATGTTTTGCAACTCGATCAGCGTGGACGGCTGAAGAGGTTCAATTGCTAAAGGAGCGGAGCCTCATTTTGTCAGAGCACCTGGAAAAAATGGTAAAACAGCGACTGGAGCTCGATCTTTTACTCACACAAACGCAGGAAAAGCTGGATCGCTACAACGAGATTATCCAAAAAACCATGCATCAGAATGAAAAGGAGAGATTATGATGAAAATTGCATCCATTGGTTCAGGAAATATTGGCGGAACATTGGGAAAAAAATGGGCGGCATGCGGCCATCAGGTGATGTTCGGCTCCATAGACCCACAGGGTGAACCTATGCGCAGCTTGATCGAAACGGCAGGCCCCAACGCGATGGCGGGATCGGTACGGGAAGCAATTGCGTTTGGCGAGGTGATTCTTCTTGCCATTCCGGGTACTGAAGTGGACAATGTCCTGGAGTTGGCAGGCGATCTGCACCATAAAATTCTCATCAATTGCACAAACCGGTATGATGGAAAATCAGCCGATTCCGAGGTGCTCCGACTGGCCCAAAATGCACGTGTCGTACGCGCTTTTCACACCCTTCCGTTCGAAGTGCTGGCAAACCCGTACTACGGTGCGCTAACGCCGACGTTGTTTATGAGCGGTGCTGACTCCGATGCCAAGGAAGTCGTTGCACAGCTCGCTCGTGATATCGGTCTTGATCCCGTGGATGCTGGCGATTCAGCAAATATGGAAAAAATCGAAGCAATGAATGTCACGCTTTGGGGGATTCTCTCTCCTCAATTCGGCCGTGACTACAGCTTGCGCGTGTTAAGAAGGGAACCATGACAAATGCGGTGATACGTCCTGCATAGATTCTCCATTGACAAGTTCCATTTTCTGTATGAAAATGGCAAAGACCTTTCAAAACAAGGAGTACTCTATGAAACGAGCTTTTGTGCTGCTCATGCATTTCACGTATCACCAGGCGATGTCGTGTTTGTTTCCCGTTGGTATCTTTCTATGTCTGGCTCTGACAAAAGTCATCACCATCCCTGGCCTTCCCCGCTACGATCTGCTCCTCCTACTCTGTATCGCCATGCAGGTCATGATGATCAAAAGTGGACTTGAGACGAAGGATGAACTGAAGGTCATCACCCTGTTCCATCTGGTCGGTCTAGCCCTGGAAATTTACAAGACGCATATGGGTTCGTGGGCGTATCCGGAACCGGCCTATACAAAGATTGCCGGCGCCCCGCTATACAGCGGGTTCATGTATGCCAGCGTCGCCAGTTATCTCTGTCAGGCTTGGCGGCGTTTCGATTTGACGATATCGGGATGGCCGCCAGCGTATTTGACTGTTCCGCTTGGGCTGGGAATCTATTTGAATTTTTTTACCCACCATTTTATCGGAGACTATCGCTGGTATTTGACCGCTTTGATCTTTGTCGTCTTTCTGCGGACGATGGTCGGCTTCACCGTCAATGGTGTAAAGCTGCGCATGCCGCTCACGCTTTCGTTTGTGCTGATCGCCTTTTTTATCTGGGTGGCGGAAAATATCGCAACGATCCTAGGTGCCTGGAAATACCCGAACCAGCATGAAGGCTGGCAGTTGGTCCATGTCAGTAAAATCAGCTCCTGGTCGCTGCTCGTCATCATCAGCATTATCATTGTGGCGCAGCTGAAGCATGTAAAAGGAAAGCGGCAGCGCATCACACCGGATGCTGCTGCCACCATCAAAGCTGATTGAGCGTGACTTCATTTGTTTGCACCACTTGCAAGCGGTAGGTGCCTTTGCCGAGCGTGACTTCGCTTTGGTACATCTTGTTTTCTTCATCCGGGTTTTGCGCTTGCCCGGCAGAGGCTCCTGTCTGCTCCATCCTGCTCCATTTGAGATTGCCTGACTGCGGCTTCTCATCCGTGACCGCTGTTATGACCATATCCGCTTGTCGCGGAACGTGCACCCTTGCCCATTGTGCACCAAGCAGCGACCAGTTGTTTTGCAGGACTCCTGGCCTAACGTTCACTTCGGTGCGCATGCTCCTCACCTCAACCTCGATCATCTGCGGCAGCAGAATGGTCAGCTCCGCTTCCAGCCTCGCGTAATTGAAGCCCCGTTTTTCCGGCATTTTGCTCATCGTGATGTACATCGTCTCTCCCATCGTTTGGACCGTGGCATACTCCTTTTCAATGTGCTCCACCGCCTCTGGGGGCATAGAGGTAGACGTTCTGTAATGACCAAACAGTCTTATGCTTCGCTCACCTGTCCCCTCAATCGTGATCGGCTGATCACTCGTTTGCACGACGATTTTTCGGATGGCGGAAGGAATCGCCTGCTGGATGGTCGGCAGCTGCCGGGTCACCTCAACCGTTCCAATCGCCTGCTTCACTTCACCGAGCACACCAACGGAAGTCAGTACCGAAAACACAATCGCCACCGAACCGAGAAATCCGACAAACACGATGCTCAGGACATCATAACGAACCTGTACCTTTTCGTTTTTGGAGAAAAACACATACAGCAAAATTTCTGCCCCCAGCATAATGATGACAATCGGCCACCAGCTTGCCAGCAGCTCGGTCATCTGCTTGCTTTCTGTTTTTGCAAAGAAAACCAGGAGGCCGAGCATAATGAGCGACATGCCCATCGAAACAGAACCTACTCGCCATCTAGACATCTTTTGCCCCCGCTTCCTTGTCTGATTTTGCACCAAATATCAGTCTGATCCCGCTGCCGATTAACAAAGTGGAGACGATGAACGTCTGGAAGTACGCCTCCAGCCATTGCGAGACGCGGATTGCCTCCGGAAAAAATGGCTCCAACACATCCAGCAGCACTTGATCGAGCAAGTAGTAGCCACCCAGCACAAGCAAGGCGATCCCCATCCATCGCTGATGATTCGGTAGCCATTTGATCACCGGCACATCCTTCGCCTCTCCGCGATTAAATCGCGCCAGCTGCTGCAATGCATCAAAGAAGCTGTAAAACCAGATCAGCGGAATCAA
>JBLNEJ010000335.1:0-3042 GCA_050262535.1 Clostridia bacterium | reverse complement strand
GTGCCACCGGTATCGCGGTCGTCAACATCGACAACGGCTTCGGAGCGGGATACATGGCAGGGATGATCCATCGGCAAACCTGTGGAAAATAATCGAAAGCAAGCCTACAAATGGCTTGCTTTTTTCTTATTCGCCCACTATAATAACAGAAAATAACACAAATTAACAAAATTTGAACAGAAATGTACAGCGGGAGGAGTGAACTTTCCGATGGATGCAACCCAACAAAGCCTGCTCTTTCCGGCTGAAAGGCAAAAAGGAATCTATCAACACCTGCAAAAGCAGAATGCAGCAAAAGTGAACGAGCTCGCACAGTTATTTAACGTATCCGAAATGACAATCAGACGCGATCTGGAAGAGCTGGAACGAAAAGACATGATCACCCGTACACACGGTGGGGCGATTTTGTCAGAAGGCACGATGCGTGATTTGAACGTGGAGGAGCGGCAGACCAAGCAGCTTGAGGAAAAGCAGATGATCGCCCAAAAAGCGAAGGAATTAATCAAGGAAGGGGACATTCTCGCCCTTGACGCCAGTACATCTGCCGCCGAGCTGGCAAAGCTTCTTCATGACATTCCCAACCTGACCGTTGTTACCAACAGCTTGCTTGTGGCCAATGCGGTGCAGCATTTTTCAAACGTTACGCTCATTATGTGCGGGGGAATCATGCGCCAGGAGGCGTCCTCGTTTGTCGGGCCGCTGGCGGAAGCGTTCCTGCTCAACTTTCATTTCACCAAGACGTTTTTTTCCAGCAATGCTGTCCATCCCGTCAATGGCATCACGGATACGAACATGTTCGAAATCAGCATGAAGCGGCTGATGATCTCCCGCTCCAAGGAGGCCTATGCGCTGATGGATTCTACGAAATACAACAAGGTTGCCTTTTCACCGGTGTGTCCGTTTGACCAGATCAGCGGCATTATTACTGATTCTCATCTGAACGAGGAGATTCGCCAAAACTATCAGGATCAGGATATTGCCATCCTGATCGCAAATGAAATGATATGAACACAAACAAACATTAACGATCAAACAAGCAAGGGGTGCGTCATGTTACTAGAAGAAATGCGATCAGACGTGATGAAATATGCACAACGAATGTACGCAGCGGGCTTGACGGTGGGTGTGTCCGGAAATGTAAGTGCAATCGACCGCGCATCGAATACGATTGCCATTACGCCAAGCGGGATGGATTACGATGAGTTGACTCCCGAGGATATTACCCTGATTGACCTGGAGGGCAATGTGGTGGACGGCAAGCGTCGGCCATCCAGTGAGAAGATGCTTCACGTCAAGATTTATCAAAATCGTCCCGATATCAATGCCGTTTTTCATACGCATTCCACATATGCGACAGCGCTTGCCGCGATGGCCGAGCCGATTCCGGTTATTCTTGCCGAGGTGGCGGCAATTGCCGGTGGCCCCATCCCTGTAGCGCCCTACACTCGCTTTGGAACACCTGAGTTTGGCGATGTTGCGGTACAGGCAATGGGACAAGGGCCGGCAGCCTTGCTGCAAAACCACGGTGTCGTCTGTGCCGGAAAGGATTTGCAGAAAGCGTTTTTGATCGCGGTCGATACGGAAGAATCCGCGAAAATTTACATGCTCAGCCTGATGGCAGGGAAACCGGCAATCCGTCTGGATAACGCAGAAATTCCGGTACTCCATGAAATATACTCGACCCGATATGGACAAAATCCGTTGAAGCCATAGGGTAAAGGAGGAATGACACGTGGCAGAGGTTCAGTATCATGCATTTTCAACAGAGGAAGCCATTGCCTATGCCAGACAGCTGCCCAATCGCTTTCCGGCGGAAGCCGTCTTGCGCTCAGAGGAGATCGGCGATGGCAATCTGAACCTAGTTTTTCGCATCAGGGATGATGAAAGCGGTTCCAGCATCATTTTTAAGCAGGCGCTGCCCTATGTCCGGGTTGTCGGCGATGGCTGGCCATTGTCGCTGGATCGTGCCCGCATCGAAAGCGAAGCCTTGCTGCAAGCCGCGGAGGTTTGTCCTGACCTCGTGCCGGAAGTTTACAGCTACAATGCAGCGCTTGCCCTGATCGTGATGGAGGATTTGTCCGACCATCTCATTTTGCGCAAAGGGCTGATCCAAGGGATTCGCTACGAAAAGCTGGCCCGCGACATCGGCACATATATGGCCCGCACACTCTTCTACACATCCGATCTGTGCCTGGATGCAGGTGTGAAAAAGGCAAAGCAGGTGCAATTTCATAACCCGGATTTGTGCAAAATTACGGAGGACCTTGTTTTTACGCATCCGTACATGGATGCGTCTACGAACAACATTCCTGCTCCCATTCGTTCGTTTGTTGAAACGTTCCTGTGGACGGATGACGAGCTGAAGCGGGAAGTCGCGCTGCTCAAGCATGCCTTCCTGACGAAAGGGCAGGCGCTCGTGCATGGCGATTTGCACACAGGCAGCGTCATGGTAACCGAGGAGAGCACGAAGGTGATCGACCCAGAATTCGCCTTTTACGGACCGATCGGCTTTGACATCGGCGCAATGATCGCCAATCTGCTGCTCAACTATTGCGCACAGCCGGGCCATCAGCAGGATCAGGCGAAGCGCGAAGCGTACCAAGCCTATCTACTCGACACCGTTGCTTCCATGTGGGAGCATTTTGAAGCCGAGTTCAGACGGCTGTACGATACGCAGACGACCGAGGCCATGAGCAAGACACCTGGCTTTTACGAGCGCTACTTGCAGTCCGTGTTCCACGATGCGATTGGTTTTGCCGGCTGCAAAATGATTCGCAGAATCGTTGGGCTGGCTCATGTAGCCGATATCGATACGATCCCGGATGACGTGGACCGAACGGCTGCACAGCTGTTGGCGCTGCGGATCGGAAAGGCATTGATCACGAAAAGAGAGCAGGCAACGACAATCGAATGGTTGAAAAACATGATTGCACAGCAGGAACAAACGGAAAGGGTGTAGGAATGGTGAATTACATTCAATCGGTAAAATGGTTATACGATGCGCTGGTGGTCGTCTATGAGTGTTTAATGCGGTGGATTTAT
>JBLNEJ010000334.1:0-6998 GCA_050262535.1 Clostridia bacterium | reverse complement strand
TCTCCACGATCTTTCGGATCAACGACCAGCCCGTTGACATCCCGTTAAATACGACATATGACTTGCAGGCGATTCGTGAGCAGACGGGGAGAGAATGGGCATGGATTTCACCACAATGAATGAGCTTTTGGCATGCTGTGAGCAGGAGCAAAAAAGCATTGCCGATATCATGCTCGAAGTAGAGGAAAAGAAGTCGAAGCGCGACCGGGAGACGATCATCACGATGATGACGGAACGCCTGGTCAAAATGAAGCAAGCGGTCGATCAAGGGGTGATCGATCAATCCCTTGCACCAAGCGGAATCTCCGGTGGGGATGCCTATCGTATGATGACCTATATCGAAAAAGGCGACCTGTTGTCCGGGCCGATCATCGCCGATTCGATGCGATTTGCCTTTGCCACATCGGAAACGAACGCGCGGATGGGTGTCATCGTGGCGACGCCTACCGCCGGTTCCGCCGGGATTTTGCCGGGCTGCCTGTTTTCCTTGCTCGAACATGCCAAGCTGGATTATGGCGAGTTGGTAAAAGGATTGTTTACAGCCAGTGCCATCGGCTATGTCATCGCCAATCGGGCGTTTATTTCCGGAGCGGCGGGTGGCTGTCAGGCTGAGATAGGCTCAGCAACGGCCATGGCGGCAGCTGCCATTGTTGAATTGAAACAGGGAACACCGAAGCAGGCGATTGAAGCAGCTGCGATCGCACTAAAGTCGCTGCTCGGGCTCGTCTGTGATCCGGTTGCCGGGCTCGTCGAGGTGCCGTGCATCAAACGCAATGTGATTGGAGCGTCGATCGCTTTTTCATCGGCCGATCTCGCATTGGCGGGAATCGAGAGCCGGATTCCTTGCGACGAAGTCATCGCTGCGATGTACGATATCGGCAAATCGATGCCGCGTGCCTTGCGGGAAACCGCACTGGGCGGACTCGCTGCGACACCGACCGGACAACACATCCAAAAACGTATCATGCAAAATTGAGTAGGAGTGGAAGAAACCATGAGTAACGTAATCGCGCATTTGCTATACAGCAAGGAGCATGAGTGGGTAGAAGTACAGAGCGAAAACAAGGTGCGGATCGGGATAACCGATTTCGCCCAGAATCAGTTGGGGGACCTCGTGTTTGTCGATTTACCGGAAGTCGGCACGAAGGTGAAGGCGGATGAAAGCATGGGTTCGGTTGAATCGGTGAAAGCAGTCTCCGATATCTTCTCGCCGGTCAGCGGAACCGTCGTGGAAGTGAATCCGCTTCTAGAGGATGCACCGGAGACGATCAACAGCGATTGTTACGGGGAAGGCTGGATGGTTGTCGTGGAGCTGGATCAGCCCGAAGAGCTGAAGCAATTGTTAAACGCGGAGCAGTATCGCGGTTTTACGGAAGAAGAATAGCAATCACTGGAAACCTTACAGAACTGTAAGGTTTCTGTAAGCTGGTTCGATGGTTCGTCACATATGCCCTCTCTATAATGGGAACCAAGAGTACCGCCCCTAGAGAAAGGAAACGAATCCGATGGAAACAGCATGTGAACGATCTGAATTGATCGAAACGATTTATAAACAGCACTATTCTTATCTTTCCTATTACTTAGCGACGCAGACACCGGACAAACAGCTGGTGGAAGATATTATCCAGGACGTCTTTACCGCGTTGATCAAGCGCCCTGACCTTGTCATCGACATGAAGCATGTGCGCCAATACTTAGTGAGAAGCAGCAAAAATCGGCTGATTGACTGTTATCGCAAAAATAAGCCGGCCCTGTGCGGAGATGAGCTGATCATCAACGAAGCTGCAGGGGCAGAAGCATCTTTCGAGACCAAAATTGCCCTCGGTGAAGTGATCCACCAGGTGCTCGAGGAACTTCCCGAATCGTACCGGTACGTTATTTTAGCGAAGGACTATTATGGCTACAGCTTTCAGGAAATCGCGGAGGCGACCGGTGGATCGAGCAACAGCATCAAGACGAAAATCTGCCGGGCACGCAAGCAATTTAACCGTGCGTACAGCAAGGTTGCGAATGGATAAACAGCATTAGGAAGCCGCGTGGAACGGGTGTTCTACGCGGTTTTTGTGCTTTTCGACATGGAACGAAAGTGATACAATGCAATCACATAAGTCAACTTCATTACAGTGAAGGAGCAGAAGGGAACCAAACATGGAACAGGTAATCATCATCGGCGCAGGTCCTTGTGGATTGGCTGCTGCCATCGAATTGAAAAAAACAGGAATCGATCCGTTGTTGATCGAAAAGGGGGCTGTTGTTCAGGCCATTTCGCTTTATCCGACGTACATGATCTTTCACAGTACGCCAGAATTGCTGGAAATAGGCGATATTCCGTTTACAACCGTTCATGAGAAGCCGTCTCGTCTTGAAGCGCTTACGTACTATCGGCTCGTTGCCAAGCGTCATCACCTGCGGATCAACAGCTACGAAACGGTCAACTCCGTTGCTCGGAACAATGGCGGGTTTCAATTGCAGACGCAAGACCGGTTTGGTGACACCAAAACATACGAATGCGCTCGCTTGATCATCGCCACCGGGTACTTTGATCATCCGAACCGCTTGGGGATTCCAGGGGAAGATTTACCCAAAGTCTCTTCCTTTTACAAGGAAGCGCATCCGTATACAGGCATGAATGTCGCGATTGTCGGCGGGAACAATTCCGCTGTGGATGCTGCACTGGACCTGGAACGGGCGGGGGCACATGTCACCGTGATTTACCGGGGGACAGAGCTATCCACCCATGTAAAAGCGTGGACGAAGCCGCTCTTTCTTAGTGCGGAGCAAAAAGGCCGCATCCGTGTACTGTACGCTTCCCATGTAAAAGAGATCCGCAAGCGGTCGCTCTTGGTTGAGGCAGCGGGGGAAATGGTCGAGCTGGAGAATGATTTCGTGTTCACGTTAATCGGGTTTCGACCGGATCGGACGTTCTTATCACAACTTGGTGTCTCCACAGATGGGGAGACGGGAGCACCCATGTTCAATCCGGAAACGATGGAAACGAATGTGCCTCATGCATATATTGCAGGGGTCGTTGCAGCAGGAAGTCGTGCAAACGCAATTTTTATTGAAAATGGGCGCCATCACGGCAAACTAATTGCACAGCATATTGCTTCAAAATTTTAACAGAAAGTAAGGAAGGGGATGAAAAATTAGTATATAAGTTTACATAAGATTTATTACGTAAACTTATAAAAAGAGTGGCAAGTATCCTTGTACTTTTGGCAAGTATGGACATCTTACTGAAAGAAACGTCTAGCGCGTTTTTCCAAGAAAACAACAAAAAGAAGGGTTATTCATGAAATGGTCGGGAAGATTTGAAGGGTACAATCTGGAGAGTTTTCGTCGTGATTTGGTTGCAGGGGTTATAGTAGGAATTATCGCCATTCCTCTAGGGATGGCTTTTGCCATTGCGTCAGGTGTGCATCCGCAGTACGGTATATACACCACAATCATTGCGGGGTTCCTGGTTTCCTTATTTGGCGGTTCGCGATTCCAGATCGCCGGTCCAACCGGAGCTTTCGTACCGATCCTGTTTGCGATCGTGATGCAGTATGGGTACGAAAATCTGTTGATTGCCGGTCTGATGGCTGGGATCATCCTGGTGCTGATGGGACTGTTCCGGTTTGGGGCATTGATTACATTTATCCCGCGTCCGGTAACGATTGGTTTTACGGCAGGGATTGCGGTGCTCATCTTCTCCGGGCAGATCGCCAACTTTCTCGGTTTGACCGATATGCAAAAGCATGAAGATTTTTTGTCCAACATGAAAGAGATCGGGCTGCATCTGTCGACGATCAACAGTTACAGCGTCATCACGGCACTTATTTGTCTGGCTATTATCTTGATTACACCCAAGCTTTTTCCGAGGGTCCCGGGTTCTCTGCTGGGTCTTATTGTCTCGAGCCTGCTTGCTGCGTGGCTGTTTGACGGGAAAGTGGCCACAATCGGTTCAATGTACGGTGCGATTCCAAGCACCCTGCCCAGCCTGTATGTTCCTGAGATTACGTTTGAACGCATTCGACAAATGTTCGCTCCTGCAATGGTCATCGCGATTCTCGGTTCGATTGAATCCTTGCTATCTGCGGTTGTTGCAGACGGAATGACCGGAAAACGGCACCATAGCAACAAGGAACTGATCGGGCAAGGAATTGCGAATATCGTGACTCCGTTCTTCGGGGGCATTCCGGCTACAGGAGCGATTGCACGAACGGCGACCAATATCAAAAACGGAGCGGCAAGTCCGATGTCCGGGATGATTCACAGCGTCGCCGTGCTGCTTGTGCTGCTCGTTCTCGCACCGTATGCGTCCTCCATTCCGCTTGCCAGCATGGCTCCCATCTTGATGGTGGTCGCGTGGAACATGAGTGAACGCAAGGAATTCGGCCATATTGTCAAAACGAAAACAAGCGATTCCATCGTGCTGCTGATTACGTTTGCGTTGACCGTTTTGACCGATTTGACGACTGCTGTGGAAGTCGGATTGATTTTGGCGGGGATCTTGTTTGTCAAACGGATGCGTGAGGTGATGACGGTTGCCAAGGTACTGCCAGACCCATCGGATCGTCATGAAAAAGTGGTTCCGCATATGGTAAGGGAAGGGCATGATTGTCCGCAGATCAGTATCTTTACCGTGGAGGGAGCGCTGTTTTTCGGAGCGGCGAGCCTGTTTGAGAATCGGATAATGAATACGCTGCACCTCCACCCGAAAATCATGCTGCTGCGAATGGGCAAGGTTCCGTTCATGGATACGACTGGGGAGGCGAACCTTGCCGGCATCGTGAGAACGTTTCAGGAGCAGGGGGGAACCTTGCTCATTTCCGGCATTCAGCCGCAGCCGCTCGATGTCATCAGACGGACAGGATTGGAGCAGGTCATCGGAAAGGAGCATTTCTTTGAACATACCGGTGATGCGATCGATTATGCCCTGACGAAGCTGGATCATAAAAAATGTTTGGGCTGCAAGCAATTCGCATTCCGTGAGTGCTCGGTGTATTCGAATCCTGGGGTTTCAGATGACGCCGTATCCGTGAAACCGCTAAATCCTGTTCGTTAAAGGATGGGGCACGGCAGTTTACAAGGGAAGCCAATGCTTGACGCAGCGAAAACGCTCGACTCCGGGATAACGCTCGCCTAAGCTGATAATGAGGAAACCGGAGGAACGATAGAAGCCCACCGCATCGCGATCCGTTTCGGCAATCAAACAAGATGGCGCATGGAGATGCAACAGCTTGTCGATCAACTGCCGGCCGATGCCTTTGCCGCGATCGGCCTGTTTTACGGCAATATGCAAAATCTCTATCTGTTTTTGCTGCATCAGCTTGCAGCCGATCACCGCAATCGTTCGGTTTTCAACATCATGATACGCAAAAAATAGGCGATCTTTTTCCGTTTGATACAAGTGAACGAGTTGCGTGAGTTTCTGTTCATCGGGCTGATACATGCATTCAGCCAAAATAGCCAAAACATCATCGGTAAACGTGTGGACCGTTTTGAGGCGATACAAAGGAGCCACCCTTTCGTAAAGCGAATCTGCCAGCAGTTATACAATACATGACAAAAAAAGCCGGTGTTCCTCAGAGCACCGGCTTCTTCGCTGTTACATTTTCCATTCCAACTGGCGTCCGCCAATCAAATGGTAATGGATGTGGAACACGGTTTGCTGACCGTGCGGGCCCGTATTCGTAATGACGCGGAATCCGTCGTCCTTCACGCCTGCTGCTTCCGCAACCTTTTGCAAAGCAAGGTGGAGGTGTCCGATCAGCGCTTTGTCCTCTTCCTTGATGTCGAGCAGGGAAGAGATGTGTTTTTTCGGGATGGTCAAAATATGTACTGGTGCGATCGGGTTAATGTCCTGAAATGCGACGACATGCTCATCCTCGTATACTTTTTTCGAAGGGATCTCTCCGTTGACAATCTTGCAAAAAATGCAGTCCATTGGTTGAACACTTCCTTTTCTATCAATTTTGCTCTCTTTATTGTAGAGGATGTACGTCGGGATTGCCAGTCCTCCGATTGGATGATCTGCCCAATTCCCGCTGGTCGAGAAGAGGAGAAGATTTCCTTATGACGATGGTTCCGAATGAACACGAATGGTCGTCCGATTAACGGCATCAATTAAGGTGTCCTCGAGTACGTGTGCATACTGCATGGTTGTCTCGATCTTGGAGTGGCCAAGCTGGGCTTGCAGCTGATGCGGGTCAGGATTGATCCGCAAAAACTGGGTCGCAAAGCTGTGCCGCAGCTTGTGCACGGACAGGTCGGGAATGCCGAAGGACATCGCATATTTTTTTACCAGCTTCTGTACGCTGCGCAGTTCGATGCGGTGTCCGAACGGCTTCGTCGCCGATACCGCAAGAAAAACAGCATCCTCGGTATCGGCAGGCTTGTAGGAATGACGATTCTCCAGGTAAGCGACCAGGTACTGCTTTCCCCAATCGCTGAAAAACGGAGCGTCTTCCTTTTTGCCTTTTCGGACCATGCGGAGCTGATTTTTCTCCAGAATGACGTCCGACATATTAAGGTTGATCACTTCCGAGACACGAAAGCCCCCGGACAAAATCAAGGCGACAATCGCGGTATCGCGCAGACGATTGCGCTGATGGTAATCCAGCTTCTTTTTGGTGTCACAGCAGGCGGCGTAGCCGGTCTGGATGAAATCGACAAAGCGCTGAATTTCCTCATCAATCAGTATTTTTGAGCGGATCGTATTCGCCCGTGCCAGTGGTGTTGCTTCCTCGACATTCATCTCGATTTTGGCCATGACGTTGCGGGTGAGATACGATTCGCCGTTTTCGTCCTCCGACAAGGCAGACAAGTAGTAGAAAAGCGACTTCAGGCTGGAAATTTTGCGGCTGATCGTCCGGTCGCTGTATTCGCGGCGGGAGCTTTTGGTCGGGTTGTCCACCAGAACGGCGCGTTCGTACAGATGAGACTCCTGCAAGTAAATCAAATAGCCTTCAATCGATTCTTTGCGCAGCTGGTTCAGCTCGCTCAAGCTGATG
>JBLNEJ010000333.1:0-5142 GCA_050262535.1 Clostridia bacterium | reverse complement strand
CGCAGAATCATCGGAGGAGTCGCGGTCATATCAATGACGGTCGATTCCACCCCGACACCCGTTGCCCCGCCGTCCACAATCGCGGCGATTCTTCCTGCCAAATCTACGCGTACGTGCTCGGCTGTCGTCGGGCTCGGTTTCCCTGACAAATTCGCGCTTGGTGCTGCGATCGGCACTCCGGCTGCCTGAATCAAAGCCAATGCGATCGGATGGTCAGGCATCCGCACCCCGACCGTTTCCAGACCCGCCGTTACCAGATCCGCTACCGTTTCCTGCTTGGGCAGGATCAGCGTCAATGGCCCCGGCCAAAACGTCTGGATTAACAGCTTCGCTTCATCGGTTACCACTGACACGACCTGTGACAGCTGCTCGACACTTCCGATATGGACGATCAGCGGATTGTCGCTTGGTCTTCCTTTTGCTTCAAATATCTTTTCCACAGCATGGTTGGACAATGCATCCGCCCCAAGCCCGTACACCGTCTCCGTAGGAAACGCAACCACTTCCCCTTCACGGATCAATCGGGCTGCGTCCACAATCTGTGTACAAGTGGATGGTTCATCCACATTTTTATCCACAGTTAAAATTTTTGTCTCGATCGGTTTTATCATGAAGAAAACCCTTTCCGTTCCCTGTATCAAATGCAGTTTGTGCACCTAGTATAAAATCTCTGTGAAAAGTTTTCAACAATCTGTGGGTAACCTGTGAATAACTACATGTAAAAAAACCTACCTCGAAAGGTAGGGGAGGGGGAGCAATCGTTATGGTTTAAAATAAGGCGGACAATCTGTCCCAGAGGAAGAATCGCACTTCCACCTGTGGTTCAGGCTGCACGGCTGGAACTTCTACCGCAACAGTAGGTTCGCTTTGTTGTTTCTTCTCCGCCACGGAGTTCCCACGCATTTCATGCATCAGATAGCGGTCTGCTTCCCGATCACGCGTCTCTTCCTTTGGCTCAGCCGCTTCCTCCACTTTGGAGTCAGCTTCGGAAACATTTGAAGCCTGTCCAGACGGCTGTTCACTACGGTCACGGACGACAGCATCGCCATTCGCCATATCGATAAAGCAGAGCGGCGGGAACAGTACGCACCACCAGTTTTGTCCTTTTGCTTCGCCGATTTGCACGCGCAACGCTTCATAATTGCCTGCCGGATACACATAGGACCCGTAAAGCTTGGTTGGAAAAGGCACCTGTCCAAAATCAACAACCGCCGGATAGGCAAAGCCTCGTTCCTTGATCGTTTGATCCACCAGCTTTTGCAGCTCTGGCAAACGCTCTGCGACAAGGAGTCGAGCCTCCTCGTAAGAGCCGATGTCGGTAACCCAGGTGTTCATTTGGTCGACGATGGCGTCCCGGACTTCCCGTTTCAACCATTGGTCAGTGATGGAATCGCTGTTTGCAAGTATTCGCAGCCGGATCGATTCTTGCGGAATCGGGCCGTTGTCCAAAACATTCGCTTCGGAGCGCTGCTGCTCCCAGCACATCATCGCAATGATCAACGCGAAAAGAATGAGCATAAACCGTTTCATCTTCATCGTCTCCCCTCGATACAAAACACCTTGTCTTTTGTTCTCTCTAGGCATCAGTATCGTCAGGGAATCGACCAAATATACACACAGTTCCATTATTTTTCTTTTCGCAAGCCAATCACAATCCGATCGATTCCAGCCAGATCGGGAATGATCGCTGTTTCTTCAATTACACCGCTTTGCAGCATCAGCCGGGCAACCTCTTCTGCCTGATGAATGCCTACCTCAAACGCAACCAGCGCTATCTCGTTCAGAACCTGCGGCAATGCTTCACACAGCTTTCGATAGCAGACCAATCCGTCTTCTCCACCATCCAGTGCCAACAACGGCTCGAATTCACGTACTTCACGGTCAAGCTCCAATACATCGCTGCTTGGGATATACGGCGGATTGGAGACGAGAATATCGACGCGTTCCCCGCTGTCGATCAATGGCTGCAGCAGGTCTCCTTGTAAAAAGCGCACCTTATCTGCAACCTGCAGCCGTATTGCGTTTTCGCGTGCAATGTTAATCGCATCCAGGGACAAATCAACAGTTGAGACATGCCAGCCCGGTTTTTCGCAGGCGATTGTCAATGCAATCGCACCGCTCCCCGTCCCGATATCTGCAACAGTCAGTTCCTTTGCCTCCGGCCACAGGCTACTTGCCTTCAGCAGCACCTGTTCGATCAACAGTTCTGTCTCCGGGCGCGGGATCAGCACGCCGGGGCGTACCAGAAATTCTCGGCCATAAAACTCCTGCGAACCGATCAGGTACTGGATCGGCTCCTGCTCGGCACGACGACGGCATAATGCCTCCAATCGTTGCAAGGCGTCCGGTGCAACCGGATCGGTCAGCGATGCAAGAAACCGTGAACGTTCCATCCCCAGCACATGTCGCAGCAGCAGTTCCGCTTCAAATCGCGGGTCCTTGCAGCCGTGCTCCTGTAAAAAGGAAGAAGCCCGGAGCAGGGCTTCTCTTATCGTGGTTGTATGTCCCATATTAAACGACACCCTGGCTTTGCAGCAGCTCGGTTTGCTCATGCATGATCAGGTTGTCGATCACTTCATCCAGTTCCCCGGACAAAATGCTTTCCAGGCGATGCAGCGTCATACCGATGCGATGATCAGTCACGCGGCTTTGCGGAAAGTTGTAGGTGCGAATCCGTTCGCTTCGGTCACCGGTACCCACCAGACTTTTGCGGGTCGCATCCTGCTCTGCCATCGCTTGTTGCTGATGGAAGTCAAACAGGCGTGCGCGAAGTACGCGAAGGGCTTTGTCTTTGTTGGAGTGCTGCGATTTTTCGTCCTGGCACGAAACAACGATCCCGGTCGGAATATGCGTCACCCGAACGGCAGATTTCGTCGTGTTAACGCTTTGTCCGCCCGCACCGCTTGAACAGAAGGTGTCGATGCGGATATCCTTTTCGTTTACTTCCACTTCCACTTCTTCGGCTTCCGGCAGAACCAGCACGGTCGAGGTAGAGGTGTGGATTCGTCCACCCGACTCGGTCGATGGAATGCGCTGGACGCGGTGTGCACCGCTTTCAAATTTCAGCTTGCTGTACGCCCCCGGGCCATTAACCGAGAAAATGATTTCCTTGTAGCCGCCCAGCTCGGTTTCGTTGGCTTCCAACACTTCCACTTTGAAGCCTTGACGTTCCGCAAAGCGTGTGTACATGCGATACAAATCGGACGCAAACAAAGCCGCTTCGTCCCCGCCCGCAGCGCCACGAATTTCAACGATCACGTTCTTGTCGTCATTCGGGTCTTTAGGAAGCAGCAGAATTTTCAGTTTGTGCTCCAGTTGTTCCTTCTGCTTGCTCAAGTCGGCTAGCTCCGCCTTGACCATTTCACGCATTTCATCGTCAAGCTTGTCGTCGAGCATGAGCTTGGCACCGTCATACTGCTCCATGACGGATTTATATTCACGATATACGGTAACGGTTTCCTCTAATGAGCGCTGCTCAATCGACAGATCGCGCAGCCGCTTCGTATCGCTGATGACATCGGGGTCACATAGCAGATTATTCACTTCTTCGTAACGTTCTTCTACTGCAGACAAGCGATCAAACACAGCATTTCACCCCATGTAGAATGAATGTGGATAACATCAAAATTATAGGGAAAAACCCTTGAAAAGTCAAAGGAAATGAGTGAGAGCCTATGTGAGCATTGGAAAAGGAAAAAGCTGTTGATGAACGCTCTTCATCAACAGCTTTTGACTCCCATTAACGATGGACGCCATCATTCGATGTCATGTGGTAATCATAACGCGGCGCTTTACGAACCAAGGCCGCAATGACCTGCTGTTCAATGTTGCGCGCCTGCTCGGCCGTAACGTTTGGCAGCATATCCAGTGTAACATACGCATTGCCGCCACTGATCGATATACGCGCATTTTCCACGCCAGGCACACTTTTGGCTGCCATCTGCAGCTGGTTTTGATCAACGGAGTAATTGCGAACGGCGTGAGGTCCGACCAAAATATTCGGATTCTGGTTTCGTCCCATCAATGTCTCGCGGTTGACTCCATACGTCGTCGATCGATCGCCTTGCGCACGGTATTGATTGCAGCCACCCAGCACGGTCAAGGCAAGGACGGCGGTAAGGAGTACAAACGTGCTTTTAGGTAAGCGAAATTGCTTTGGCATGCAAAAAGCCACCTCCTGTTTCGCCTAGTTTGTGCAACGAAAGACGTGCACATGCAAACGGAAGTGGCTTTTTGCTATCCTGTGACTACCCTTGCTTGACCGACTGCTTCAGCAGCCCGGGTTTCCCCGGAATTTGATGGCAATGGCGGCAACGGGCTTCATAGCTTTCCGCCGTCCCAACCAAAATAATCGGCTCATGATAGTCAGCAGGCTCATTATTCAACAAACGCTGCGTTCGCGTAGCAGGACTGCCGCAAACCGCACAGATTGCTTCCAGCTTGGTCGTAAATTCGGCAATCGCCAGCAGCACAGGCGTCACCCCAAACGGTTCTCCGCGGAAGTCCTGATCCAGGCCTGCGCAGATTACGCGAATGCCTTCATTCGCAAGTTGCTGGCATACACCGATGATTTCCTCGTCGAAGAACTGCACTTCATCAATGGCAACAACATCTGTTCCCGGCTTCACCAGATCCAGAATGTCACGTGCCGACGTAACCGCAATCGCATCCTCCATGACACCATTGTGGGACACGACCGCCATGGCATGATAGCGGTCATCGATACGTGGCTTGAACACCTGAACGCTTAGCTTGGCAATCTTGGCGCGACGAATCCGTCGAATGAGCTCCTCGCTCTTTCCGGAAAACATGCATCCGCACACAACTTCAATCCATCCATTTTGTTTCATAAAGTACATGAAGTCATCACCAATATTTTACAAAGTTATAGGACATTTCTTGATATTGCTTGTCCATCATAGCATCTCATGTCTGATTCGCCAACCGTTCCTTCTACTCATTTTTCCGCTTCGCCTGCGCAAAACGGTCTAACGCCAAAAGGCGGCTTGCCGCATGATCGACGCAAGGCGGCGGGTAGTGCAAACCGATCAGGCAGTTGTGCTCACGCTGCAGGCGTTCCGGCATTTCCCACGGCTTATGGATATATTTGGCGGGCACATCCTTCAATTCTGGCACATAGCG
>JBLNEJ010000332.1:0-3404 GCA_050262535.1 Clostridia bacterium | reverse complement strand
ATGCTGGAAGGGGCGCAGATGACGATTCTACTTTTCCTGATCGCCATTGTGGCAGCCATACCGCTCGGATTCGGGTTGACCCTGCTGGCGAACAGCAAAAACAAGGCGCTGTCCGGGTTTGCCCACAGCTACATTTATGTCATGCGCGGAACCCCGCTTTTGCTGCAGCTTTTGTTTATTTGCTTTGGCTTGCCGATCATTCCGGTGATTGGGGAATACCTCGTCATGGACCGGTTTGTCGCTGCGTGCGTCGGGTTTGTGCTGAACTATGCGGCGTACTTTGCGGAGATTTTTCGGGGAGGACTGCTGGCGATCGACAAAGGGCAGTATGAAGCGGCACAGGTGCTTGGTCTGAGCAAGTGGCAGACGACGACCAAGGTCATCATGCCGCAAATGTTTCGCGTTGCCTTGCCGGCTGTCTCCAACGAATCGATTACATTGGTGAAGGATACGGCACTGTTGTATGCGGTCGCTGTGCCGGAGCTGCTGCATTTTGCCCAGACGGCTGTGAATCGCGACTTTACGATTACGCCTTTTTTCATTGCAGGGATCATCTATTTGTTGATGACGCTTGTGCTAACGTTCTTTTTTAAGTGGCTTGAAAAAAGGTTCAAATTTGAATAAAGGGAATGGCGATCAATGGCGATCATACAAGTATCACATCTGAAAAAATCATTCGGCGATCTGGACGTATTGAAAGATATCAGCTTTGAAGTGAACAAGGGTGAAGTCGTCGCAGTAATTGGCCCATCGGGTTCAGGAAAAAGCACGATGCTGCGCAGCTTGATTCATCTTGAGCAGGTGAACGGCGGGAGCATTGGCGTACAGGGAGAGTACCTGGTGAAGGACGGTACGTATGCCAGCGCGCAGGAGATCAAGCGAATCACCGCCAAAATGGGGATGGTGTTCCAGCACTTCAACCTGTTCCCCCATCTGACGGTCAAGCAAAATCTGGAGCTCGCTCCCCGCTATGTCAAAGGGGAATCGGCAGCTGAGCTTGACCGAAGAAGCATGAGCTTGCTGGCAAAGGTAGGTCTGGCGGACAAAGCCGATGTTTATCCGGCCAAGCTGTCGGGTGGCCAGAAGCAGCGTGTGGCGATCGCCCGTGCGCTGATGATGAATCCTGACATCCTGCTGTTCGATGAGCCAACCTCTGCGCTAGACCCTGAGCTGACAGGAGAAGTGCTTCAGGTCATCAAGAAGTTGGCTGAAGAGCATATGACAATGATCGTCGTTACCCATGAGATGGGGTTTGCCCGTGAGGTGGCAAGCAGCATCATGTTTATGGACAACGGGGAGGTCATTGAGTCGGGAACGCCGGAGCAATTGTTCGGAAATGCCCGGTTTGAGCGGACGAAGGCATTTTTGAATCGGGCGTTGAAATAGAAAATTGGCGGATGGTCACGGGAGCCCTCTTATGGCAGGGCTCTTTTTTTTTATGATATGAATGGATGGAATATGCAGAAGTGGAAAAGTGGTGTAAAATAATAGGAAGAACAAATCTAGTGAACCCATTCCCCTTCTTGCTTCTTTCTAATTGTTTGTCGAACCCTCTTACATTTTGCAGGAAAAAAGTATAATGTAAAAGAAAGATTGTACTAAAGGGGATTTACTGGAATGGGAATGGTTTTGTATATCCTGATGGGGTTTCTGGACGTGATGGCAGTATTGACGCTTGTCTTCAAACTATTCAGATTCCCGATCGGAGAGTACCGGAAAGAGTTCGTTAACATTGCGCTGACCCTCTCATGCAGTTCATATATTTTGCGGGATGTGCTTGGGGTACCAGATGTTGACATGTCCATACAATTTATCCTGTTTGCTCTGTTTTTTCGCTACCTGCTCAGGTTCCGTACGTTTGAGACACTCATGCTTACAACGATCGGGTTCCTCGGGTTTTCGCTTGTACAGCTTGTGATGATTCCGCTAATGTCAACCATTGGCATCATTTCGCTATCTGATCTGGAGTTATCGCACGGAAGTGGTATATTCCTTTTTCAACTGATAACTGATCTGATGGTGTTTCTCATCAGTTATCTGCTATACAAGTTTCACTTGGGCTTTTCCTTTGTGATGTGTCCGCCGCATGAAGTAACGTTTAAGTCACGCTATGACTTGCTTTCCTTAAGTGGGATCATGGCAGGATCTCTCGGAATTTTTGCCGCCATGTACATCGCTATGAACTATTTCGAGAGGATTCATATTTTAACAGTCACCATGCTGATTTCCTTCTTGCTTTTGATTGTGGCGTCTCATAAAAAGGAGCGTGATGATCATTGATAGAAGCCATTTCAGACGCAGTAGCCCAAAAAATCAAACAGGCCAATCCTGACGAAACTGCCAGTGTCGAGAAGATGAAATACGCACTGGCAATGTCGATAAGCACATCGTTGATCATCGCCTCCACACTTCTGATCGGGGCGTGGACAGGCATGTTCCCGGAAACGCTGCGTGCATTGATCGCCTTTGCTGTGCTCCGCCGATTTTCAGGAGGGCACCATGCAAAGGATCTAACCACCTGCTTCGTTGTCTCGACAGCACTGCTTTCAACCATCCCACACATCCAGATCGCTCCTGATTATCTCTGGCTCATTAATTCCTTCTCTCTCGTGATCGTACTTTTCTATGCTCCATCAAACTGTATCGTTAACAATATTGCGGACAGGGACAAGTCTCTCTATCAAACGATTGCCATTCTCATCGTAATTGCCGGCTATTTTATTCAAATGTCGGAAGTCACACTGGCTTTTCTGGCTCAGTCCCTGCTTTTACTTGGTAAAGGAGGTGATAAATAATGAGCAAATTGGCAAAATGGACGTCATCTGTACTTTCCGGAACGGCCTTTGTTTTTGCATTCGTGGTAACAAAAATTTTCTTTGGCAATGTAGAACTGCCGGCAGAAATGAAAAAGTAAGTGATGGTATATGACAGAAATCAAGATCAGCGGCATTCGTTTGCAAAGAAGAAATGACGAAACAGATTTTGCCATTTTCGACATGAATGATGTCAACTTTGTGACCTCATTCAAACCTACGAAGAATTCGGAGCGAATTCTTTTGTATCACACGGATCACGGTGAGTACATGGGTGTCAATACATTAGAAGGGGTCAAGCGTTTATGGGAACGGTACGGCTTTGTGACGCTTGATTCTGTAAACGTGGTGAACCTGAACAATATTGCCTATGTTGATGAAGTGAACTTTCGTGCCTATTTCCACGATGGTTCTTTCACCACCATCTCCCGTTCCAAAATGGAACTGGTAAAGGATTTGCCGAGAAAAACCGTCCGCTAGTGAGGATGGTTTTTCTGCTTGGTTAGGGGGACAGGTTGCTCTGAAAAAGCAGGGAGCAAAAAAGGAGGGAGGATGGCGATGATCACAATTGAACGACTGACCCGGCAGGAT
>JBLNEJ010000331.1:0-5889 GCA_050262535.1 Clostridia bacterium | reverse complement strand
GAGCTCCTTTTTTAAAAGGTGCTTGTCCTAGTCGGTAATCCCCTTTTTGCGCAGCTCAAGCTGTCGCTCATAGCAGGCGCGGACGACCTTGGCCTGATCGTTCTCACTGATGTTGACGAATTTGACCGAAACCCACTGGGTATTAGCGACTTCCTCCAGCTTCTTGATCCTTGTCACTTCTCCGTCCGCTTGTGCATGCATGATCGTCCCGTTTTTCAGTGGAATGATCATGTAGAGAGTGATGATGTCCTTCTCCTTGAACCGATACTCTTCCGCACAGGTAAAAGAAAGGCCGCCTCCGCTAATATCGGACGTTCTCGCCAAAAAGTGATAATTGCGCACATTGTCCGCTGTCTTGACCGCGATCTCCAGCTGTGCATCCACACGTAAATAGTTTCGTCTCTGGGTACGGCTGATATCTTTTTCAGGCGGCAGCTTCATGAGCAAGACAGGGATGTTATCGGTTCGACTGCCGCTGATAGCAGAACGGAAATCATAGCGAGAACCATCTTCACCCATGTACCAGACGCTGAGTTCCATTCCTTCGGGTATCCGATAACCACGCCCTGTGCCTTCTTCAATCGGCACCTCGATGGCAAGCGTATCCCCTTTCAGATCGGAGACCCTTGCTTTGTACACCTTGCTTGCCTGCTCTTCCTTGAGTGTTGCAATATTCATTCGTAAGATTTGTCCAACTTGCGGATAGGTGCTCAACGTAGTTCCCCCTTTGTTTCCAATCCCCTCCTCCATTATACACATCTTTTCCATACGGCAAATAGGGGAACGGTCCGATCTTGGCGTTCCCCCCTTTCATTTCGCCGTATTTATTTTGCCGCTTGTCCAGACTCGGAATGGACATCCATTTTAACGACCTCTTCCTCTTCTCCGGTAAGCGCATTAATGTAAATCATGTAGGTATCCTTTTCAAACGTTCCGGTAAATTCGTAGCACAAGACTTCGTTACCGTCCGACTTCCCTTCGATAAGTGCCATACGCTGGTCGCTCACTTTCACCTTGGGGTTTACACTCGTGCGGGCACGCTGAACACTAATTTTTGGTTTCTCGATTTTCCGTGACTTGTGATTAAACAAGTATTCGGTTGCGTGAAACCCATTCACATCCCCTGTATCGAGCGCTACCTTCACCGTAACTGAATCGGGATAGATCAATACATTGTCTTGCTTCGGTACGAACGTAAAGATACCTAAATTGTCATACGTATCACTTTCGACCGCTTCCATGTTTGGGAACCCATGGGCTGTTAAAAACTTCTTTCCGCTCGCTTCCGCTTCACTTAGTGAAATGGTTGGCCGTCCGATGGTGCGCTCATTCAAAAGCCAAATCACTTTCCCGCCCCGCTTCGTCACTTCCAAGTTGATCGGGCTCTTCAACTCGTTGCTGGTGATCCTTACCGTATAGGCGCTGTATTCTTCCGACTTGCCATTCTCGTCTACCTCTGCCTTTGCATTGGTACTGTTCATCCCGACAAATGCCAATGCCGTTTTAGCAGCCTGCTCCTTCGTCACCGGATTTCCGTCAACCCCTTTAATCCGCTGCTTTTTCTTTTTATCAAGGCTGTTGATGCTGACCCCCCAATCAACCTCCTGGAACTCTTGTACACGTTTTTCAATCGTTTGGAATCCGTCAACGATCGTGTTGTCACTCTTCTTGTCGTCTGATGCAAGTGCAGCCTCAACATCCATCCATCGAAGCTGCTTGTCGATCACTTTCGTTTGAACGGTGCTCATTTCCCTCTGCACCTTTTTGGACTGGTCATAGAGGCTTTCGAGGGTCTTGTACTCTTTTTCGGATAACGGCTGACGGTTCAAATCGCGAACCGCTACTCCGTAAGAAAAATCGGCTACCCGGGAAAGGAACTCCTCGGTTTTGCTAAAGGGCATCAATGTAAGCGGAAGCTGTCCAACATCCGACTGTGCCGCATAGGCGAGCCTCCACACACTGGTCAGCGAGGGGGTCACCTGTTTGCGCGAGTTCACCACCAGCGATTTGCCCAATTCATTCTGCAGCTTATCGAGATGATAGTTCAAGTCATGAAACGCCCGTTGATATTGGTTTTCCGCCTTGATCAGGATCGAGTTTTTATCATTGTGCTCCTGATACCCCCACACACCGGCACCAACTAAAGCAACCAATGCTACCGGAAACAAAACACGTGCTGTTGCTCCATAAATCATGTTACTTCCCCTTTCTCATCGCATTCTATTATCTGCAGAAAATATGCTTCCCGATCTTTTTCACTTGAGGACGACTCCAAATCCAAGCGGAAGTGGCCGTTTCCGGATTAAAGTAATACGTACAGCCCCCTGTCGGGTCTGTGCCATTCAGTGCATCATTCACCGCTTTGGTAGCCGTTTCATTCGGTGTCAGCCAGATTTGTCCGTCGGCAACGGCGGTAAACGCCCTGGGTTCAAAAATGACGCCGGACGGTGTATTGGGGAATGAAGGACTTTTCACTCTGTTTAAAATGACTGCAGCAACAGCTACCTGACCGACGTACGGTTCTCCCCGCGATTCTCCATAAACAGCATTTGCCATGATTTTCCGATCGTTTGCGGATAGCTTTGATGTGTGAAACGCTTTCTTATCCTCAGGTTTTGACGCATTTTTCGCAGGAGCTGCCCACTGCATCGATGCTGCAGAAGCCACTCGTTGGGGCTTCCCTTTTCCAGAAGAGATACATATTGCAACGCCCAAGGTCGTCAGAGCAACAAAAGTAAGCAAGCTAAGCCTACCCCATTGCCATTTCTGCATGCCAATTCCTCCTCTAACAGATGGTGCCTCGTTGGAGATAGTGTTCGTGCTTGACTGGATTATTATGCAGCAAAAGGCAAGCGTGTTTTTTCTCCGAAGCAAAAAGGACCTCCGAAATCGGAGATCCTTGATATATTGCCGGATGTTGCGCCCGCCTGCAGGCGGTTACGCCATCCGTTGCGAACATATCCGGTTGTTTGGGGTACACCTATTCCACTGCCAGTACCAGCTCCACATCGTGCTGCTGGAGAATGTGACGAATGTGCTCATCCGGTAGCTGGTCCGTGACAATTCGGTCGATCTGGTCGAATCCTGCCACCCGATGAAGCTGTTTGACACCAAACTTGGTGTGGTCAGCCAGTACAATGACTTGGTCTGCACGCTTCATCATCTGCCTAAGCAAATAGCACTCCTCCGCGTTCGGATGGGAGATGCCTTCCGCACTGATCCCATGGGCACCGATCAGAACCTTGTCAACCTGATAATCGGCGAGCATTTCGATGGCGCGTGCTCCATACACATAGCGATTGTGATGCATCACCAGCCCCCCGAGCAGATGAATGGCAACGTCCTGTCGCTCACCCAAGATCCCCGCGATGTCGATGGAATTCGTCACAACGATGTGATTCGAGGACTGCAAGGCT
The DNA here is from genome assembly GCA_050262535.1 of Clostridia bacterium. Lineage (GTDB taxonomy): Bacteria > Bacillota > Bacilli > Brevibacillales > Brevibacillaceae > Brevibacillus_D. The sequence continues at coordinate 2,473 of JBLNEJ010000331.1, read as the reverse complement.
TCTGCAGCAAACCGTACGGTCGTCGACGCATCCATGATCAGATAGTCGCCGTCCTTGATCAGAGAAGAAGCTCGCCGACCAATCGCTCGCTTCGAGTCGGGCTCCGATTGAATACGCTCTTCATAGGTACTGGTTTTCTTCGTTAAGGAGGGCAAAATCGCTCCTCCCCGTGTGCGAAGGATCACACCCTGCTCTTCGAGCTTTACCAAATCTCGACGGGCCGTGTCCCGGGATACACCGTAGCGGTCGCAAATGTCTTGCACGCTGATTCGCGGCCGAAGCTGCAGCTCACGCATGATCTCAATCAGTCGTTCTTCCTGAAACATGTTCCATTCCACTCCAATAGATGAGGCTCGTGTTACTATCATAAGCGAATCCAAGTCATTATTCAAGTATTTTTAAGTGATTTTCGTTATTTATAAGTGATGATAAGTATTTTAATAAAAAAACAACTTCCTCACTGTACGAGGAAGTCATTCATCCGCATGCTTTGCCATTAGTCCTGCTCCTGGATATCAAAATAGCGATCATTGCTGCACAAGCATTGCTTGAATCCTGTTTCCACTTTTCCTTCGTTTCCTTTTCTCCCGCGCAGCGTAAATTTTTCACCGCATTCGTTACAGCGTATCGTCACTTTCGTTCGTTGGACTTTATACACGGAAAAGTCTCCTCCTTCCACCGCTAGTATTGGCGGTTTCAGGCATTTTTAGAACCGAATTCATGTGCTAGTCGCACTTTTTTCAAACCATTCCACCAAAGAACCACCATGAACGGAACAATAAGCAGCAACCAATATTGGGTGGACAGGAATATCAGATTATAGCAACCGTGCAGCAAGACGGGGAGTACCAGGGATACTAGCAATCTGATCTTTTTCTGTCTCTTCTCGTGCGAAAATTTGCTTAGTCCCATGTAATAGCCCATCCATATTCCGAACAGCGCATGGCTGGATACCGGCAGAAGAGCCCGCCAGAAGGCCACATCCAGGCCGTTGATGACCAGATAAAAAAAATTTTCCAACGTGGCGAATCCGAGCGACACGGAAACCGCGTACACGATGCCATCATACGGCTCGTCAAACTCAACATGATTGTAAGCGGAATGGTAAACAACTAGCCATTTAAAAAATTCCTCGACCAGCGCCGAAACAACCATTGCCTGGAAAAAAACTTGATTCAGATCCCACTCGGTTTGCATAATATGTTGCAGCATCATGATTGGGAAGACAAGCAATATCCCGAACAGAAACGTACGGATGACCATGGAAATCGGCTCAGGCTGCAAATGATCGCGCAAGTATATATAGCATAGTATGGCAATGCCAGGTGCGATCGCTGCTCCTACGATTGCGAACATAGCAAAAATGACTCCTTTACATCAGCGTGCTTTCATCGTACCATGTGTTATAGTTTTTTAATACTGGCAACAGGAGAGAAAGAGAATGAAAAAAGTGCTGGTCATTAACACAGGCGGAACGATCGCGATGTCGGTAGATGACACAGAAGGTGTGAAGCCGCTTGATGATCGAGCGGTCAATCGGATTCTCCCTTATCTGGATCAAATCGCCGATGTAACGATGATGAATTATTTGAATCTTCCCAGCCCCCATATTACTCCGCCCATTATGAACCAGTTGCGCTTACTTATCGAAGCGGAGTTGTCCAAGACACCATACGATGGAATCGTCATCACCCATGGCACCGACACGCTGGAGGAAACGGCTTATTTCCTCGATTTGACCTTGTCCTCGACTGTTCCTGTTGTCATCACAGGCGCCATGCGCTCCAGCAATGAACTCGGAGCAGACGGACCCGTCAATTTGATTTCAGCCGTCCGCACAGCAATCGATCCAACCAGTCACAACAAAGGTGTCCTTGTTGTGTTTAACGATGAAATACACGCCGCACGTCATGTGACCAAAACCCATACGAGCAACGTTGCTACCTTTCAATCTCCACAGTATGGTCCAATCGGTACGATCAGCAAGAAAAGCGTCCAGTATCATCATGCTCCGCTTGATCGAGAGCATTATACGATCGCCCATGCGGATGCCAATATTCCACTCATAAAGGCTGTTGCGGGCATGGACCCGCGCTGGCTGCAGTTTTTGCTTAACGATCAGATTGAAGGTGTTGTCATTGAAGCCTTTGGCCTCGGCAACCTTCCGCCAGCGATTGTCCCGGTTCTGCAAACCCTTGTCGACAAAGGAACGCCAATCGTGCTCGTCTCCCGCTGCTTCAACGGGCAAGTTCAGGATGTGTATGACTATGAAGGCGGTGGGAAAAAGCTGAAGCAAATGGGACTGATCTTTTCCAATGGGTTAAACGGACAAAAAGCCAGACTGAAACTAATGGTTACCCTTCAGCATGCGTCCTGGCCACATGAACTGCAATCATTGTTCGAACATTAATATCTCGTTCTTCATAGAAAAAACCTCGCGCAATGAGAGGTTTTTGCATTCGGTGTACGTTAT
>JBLNEJ010000330.1:0-4512 GCA_050262535.1 Clostridia bacterium | reverse complement strand
GCCCAAAATGAAAACTATTCCGATATGGCCGTCGTCACTGTCGAAGAATAACCCTTCATCGATACAAAAAAAGCTCCGGGGGCACTCGTGCCGTCCGGAGCTTCTTGTCTATTTACTTTTTCGCACAGCTGAAGGTAGGTTTGTCGCCGCAGCCGCTGCAACCGCTGCACGCGCCTTTTTTCGCCCGCTTCATGAAGGAGAACAGCTGCCAGCCAGCAAAGCCAAGCACAAGGGCAATCACGAAATAGATCATGAGGTCGGCCTCCATTTTACGTTAGTAGAGGATCTGTGCCACCCGATAGACGAGATACGCAACGATCCACGCCACAACAAAGCTGTATACAATCGAGACAGTCGTCCATTTCCATGAGCCGGTTTCCTTCTTCATGATGACTACCGTCGAAATGCATGGGGTGTAAAGCAAAAGGAAGAAAAGGAACGCGAGCGCTGCTGCCGGTGAAAAGGCACTTTGCAGCAAAGCCGTCAACGAGCCGCCGCTGTCGCCAGCCATATAGACGATGCTCATGGTGGTGACAACCACTTCCTTTGCCAAAAATCCGGTGATAAGCGATACCCCTGCCTGCCACGTACCGAAACCGAGCGGGGCGAACAGCGGGGCAATCATCCCACCGATTGCAGCGAGAAAGCTTTCATCCATCGGAGCGATGCCCTGCCAGGAGAAATTGCCAAGAAACCAGAGCAGCACCGACATCCCGAAAATAATCGTTCCCGCCTTGCGCACGAACCCTTTGGCCTTGTCCCACGTGTGCAATAGCAGGCTTTTTACCATGGGCGTACGGTACGGCGGTAATTCCATGAGGAACAGGCCTTCCTCGGCTTTCACGAATTTTTTCAACAAATACGCTGTCAAAATGGCCATCACGATGCCTGTCACATACAGAAGGAACACGATCTCCGCCTGTCCTTTGGCAAAAAAAGCGGCAACGAACAATGAGTAAACCGACAATCGCGCCGAACAGGACATGAAGGGAGCGATCAGGGCGGTTACGAGTCTGCTCTTCGGATCATCAAGCGTCCGCGTCGCCATAATGGACGGGACGTTGCAGCCAAAGCCGAGGATGAGCGGAATAAACGCCTTGCCATTCAGTCCGATCGCCCGCATAAACCGGTCCATCAAAATGGCGGCGCGGGCCATATATCCCGAGTCCTCCAAAAACGAGAGGCACAAAAACAGGATGGCGATCTGTGGCACAAACACGAGCACAGAGCCTACCCCAGCCAAAATCCCACCGGTCATCAGCTGAGTGAACCACTCCGGGCTTTGCATTTGCACTAGCGCCGCTTGCAGCCATGTGGTTATCGGTCCGCTGAACAACGCATCCAGCTGGTCGGAGAGCGTCGTCCCGATCCAGCTGAACGTCATCTGGAACACGAGATACATCGACAGCAGAAAAATCGGAATTCCCCATACCCGGTGCAAAATCACACTGTCGATCCAATCGCTTGCCGTGCGGGTTGCGGTGTTCTTTTTTTCCATCACTTCTTCAAGCAACGCCTCGATCCATTGATAGCGGGCATTGCGGATATACTGGTCTACCGCCGGAAGCGCTTCCCGGATGTTCTCCATTTGACGAAGCCGGGATGGCTCGATTTTCCCGCGGATCAGCTGCTCCACCGCTTCGTTGCGCTCCAGCCACATAACTGCCAGCCAGCGCCGGCTTACTTGCTTTTCAAACGGAAGGCTCTCGCACAGCGGCAGCAACTGAGCAATCGCTGCCTCAACCTCTGTCTGATAGGTGATCGTGAGGCTGCCGGGACAGGCGCCCTTGCGATTCAGCGCTTCAAGCAAACGCTGATGTCCCTTTCCTTTGCGGGCAACCATCGGGATGACGGGAATCCCCAGCTTTTGCTCAAGCAGCGCCTCGTCGATGTACAAGCCTCTTGCCAACGCCACATCCATCATGTTCAGCACGACGATAGTGGGCAACCCCATCTCCAGCAGCTGTACGGTAAAGTACAGATTGCGCTCCAGATTGGAGGCATCGACAATGTTGACGATCGTATCCGGCGTCTCCAGCAGCAAATATGAAATCGCCAAGCGTTCTTCGACCGACTGGGCGGAGAGACTATAGACACCGGGCAAATCAATCAGCACGCCGTCGGCAAGCCCCTTGATCAAACCTTCTTTTTTCTCAACCGTAACCCCCGGCCAGTTCCCCACTTGCTGCCGCGTGCCTGTCATTACATTAAAAAGTGATGTCTTGCCAGCATTCGGATTACCGGCCAATGCGATGGTCTGTTTCATGAACCCACTTCTTCCATACCGTTCTATGTCAATTGATCAATTTCAATACAACGTGCTTCCGACATGCGAAAGCTGATCTGATACCCGCGCACCTGCACGATAATCGGGTCGCCGAGCGGCGCTTTGCGCACGACCTGAACCTCTGTTCCCGGCATCAGGCCGAGGTCCATCATTCGTTTGCGAAAGGTGTCTGCCATTGCCATCTGGGTGATACGCGCTTTTTGCCCATTGCTGCATTCACTTAATTGCATAAGCCACCTCTACTGATAAATATTATCATTCTTAGCCTAATGATAATCGCTCTCCATGGTATCTGTCTAGGAGTTAAACTGAACAATATATGAACAGTTGGGGTGGTTCTTTCTGGATTGAACCGTCTATTCGTACAAAACGACCTTGCCGCAACCAAATGCGCTTCAAGGTCGTCCTCTCATGGTCATAAACATACAAGGGCCTTTCAGGCAATATCCGCAGAAAGTATAGTGATCGGGCTGTCCTCAGGCGCGAGCGAATTCACCTCATAAACGGAAATCGGGAACATCGGGAACCCGACGTAACCGGGTGTAATCTCATACGGCGGAAAGTAGACGACAAGCGCTTTGTCCGCCAAATAATAATCCTGATTGGGGCTGATGGAGGTAAACGGAGCGATCAGCGGCAGGTCGCGCTGCTTGATTTGGGCCGCGACGTTCTTGGAAATGATCTCAACGTAGTTGCTCTCTTTTTTGAACAAATCGCTCAATTGATACTGCTGGGCCGTGTTCACATTGAAGCTGAGCGATTTCATCAGCGTAACGCCATGAGCCATCGGATAGGAGTAGGCATAATTGGTCAAGGTCAGACTCAAAATGCCCCGCTCATTTGTTTTGATTTCATAGTGACCGACCATTTCCATACGCGTTGAGGTCTGGTATTGCGCCTGTCCACGAATTAACGCTTTGACCGCGCCCGCGATCTGCTGGTTGATCTGGTCCTCCACTTGTCTGTCAGGGAGACCGACGACTTGCGGGTATACGATGGAGGTTCCATGCGAAGCGATCGTTTTGGTCTCAATCCCGGCGGGCAGTTGAAAAGGCATGGTCCTGGCTCATTCCTTTCAGAGACATGATACAACAGCCTATTCATCGGCACAGATTTTGGTTAACGCTCATGCTCGTGCACTTGCGAACCGTTTTGCGAAAGACAATTGTCCGTTCACGGTGTAAAATGAAAGTAACTTACCTTTTCGAAGCAGGTTATCTCATAATTTCTCTTGATGCAGGAAAGAGTAGGAAAGCCAATCATAGGCCGCAACCATTGGTAGGAGGGGACAATCCAATGCCACATACGCAAGAAAACCGCAAGCAAATTACCGAGATTCCTTTTTCCATATTGGACCTTGCGCCGATCATAACGGGCGGAACGGCAGCCCAATCGCTGCGCAATACACTTGATCTTGCCCAGCATGCGGAGCGGTGGGGATTCCATCGTTACTGGCTTGCCGAACATCACAATATGCCAGGGATCGCCAGCTCCGCGACTTCCATTGTAATCGGGTACGTTGCAGCAGGCACCGAAACGATCCGGGTTGGCTCCGGCGGCATCATGCTGCCAAACCATGCGCCGTTAGTAATCGCCGAGCAGTTCGGAACGCTTGAGTCACTCTATCCCGGCCGAATCGATCTCGGGTTGGGAAGAGCTCCAGGCTCAGACCAGGTGACCCACCGGGCGTTGCGTCGCGGCCCCGGAAGCGACGGCCAGGATTTCCCGGAATTGCTGCATGAACTCCGCTCGTTCTTTTCTCCATCTCCCGACTCGCCGCTGCCGAACGTGCGGGCCATTCCCGGCGAGGGGCTGAACATCCCGATTTGGCTGTTGGGTTCAAGCGGCTTCAGCGCCCAACTGGCCGGACAGCTTGGGCTACCCTTTGCGTTTGCCAGCCATTTTGCACCGGATTATTTGTTGCCGGCCCTAGAGCTGTACCGCAACAGCTTCCGCCCGTCCGAGGAGCTGGCAGAGCCCTATGTAATGGTTGGCATCAGCGCTGCTATCGCCGATACGGATGAAGAGGCCGGGCGGCTGGCTACATCGATGCAGCAGCAATTTCTGAATCTCATTCGAGGACGGACCGGGCAACTGAATCCGCCGGTGGACAGCATGGAGAGTCTCTGGTCCCCGCATGAAAAAGTCATTTTGCAAAACCAGCTGCGGTATTCGGTGGTGGGCAGTCGGGAAACAGTGCGGGAACGACTGCAGACGATCGTGGA
>JBLNEJ010000329.1:0-6002 GCA_050262535.1 Clostridia bacterium | reverse complement strand
AAAAAGGGGGAAGGAACATGACACACAGCGATTCAAGCAAACAGGCAAAACGCAAAGGGATTAACGTCTTTGTTCTTCTTTTCGGCGTGCTGCTGATTGCGACCATTCTGACGCATTTCGTTCCGGCAGGGGAATATGCCCGTGTTGAACTGAATGGCCGGAGCGTTGTCGACCCGAATTCGTTCAAGAAGATTGATGCTGCACCGATCTCATTCTTTGATTTGTTTGGAGCCATTCATACGGGGCTTGTTGGTGCAGGCGATATTATTTTCTTCGTATTGATTATTGGGGGAGCATTCGGTGTATTGACGTCAACCGGTGCAATTGAGGCTTTTATTGGGACATTATCGAAAAAGCTGGCGAATAAGGAAAAATGGCTGATTCCGATCATGATGCTGTTTTTTGCGCTTGCGGGTTCGCTCACCGGGATGGCGGAGGAAACGCTGGCGTACATCCCGATTCTGATTCCGCTCGCGGTTTCGCTTGGATTCGATGTCATCACGGGAACGGCCATCGTGTTGATCGGGGCGTCGATCGGATTTACGACAGCAGTCATGAATCCGTTTACAGTCGGGATTGCACAAGGGATCGCCCAGCTGCCGATCTTCTCGGGGATCGGGTACCGGATTGTCTTGTTTGTAATCATGTATATCGTGTCGGTTGGCTTCGTCTATCGCTACGCGATGAGGGTGAAGCGCGATCGTACTCTCGGTTTTTACGGGGAGAACGGGAATACGCTGGCTGTTCTCGATGAATCGAAGCAGGTTCCTTTGACAAAAACCCACAAGCTTGTCCTGAGCTGCTTCCTTCTCAACTTTGTCGTACTGATCTACGGCGTTCTTGAACTGAAATGGTACATTACAGAGATTTCGGCCTTGTTTGTGATTCTCGCGATTGCGATTAGCCTAATCGGAAGATTGTCGGCGGATCAAACGATTGAAGCGTTCATGAAAGGCGCATCGGGCATGATTACGGGCGCACTGATTATCGGTCTGTCGCGGGCGACGCTTGTTGTACTGGAAAATGGGCATATCATCGACACGCTTTTGCACCATGCGTCGGGATTGTTGAATGACATTCCGCCGGTCCTGAGTGCGGGAGGCATGTATCTGCTTCAATCCGTGATTCACTTCGTCGTTCCGTCTGGCAGTGGACAAGCCGCGCTGACGATGCCGATTATGGCGCCGCTTGCCGACCTTGTCGGTGTTACGAGACAAACGGCGGTCCTCTCCTTCTCGATGGCTGACGGAATCGGGAATATCATTTTCCCGACGTCCGGGTACTTCATGGCAGGTCTTGCGCTTGCCGGAATTCCGTGGATTCGCTGGGCAAAATGGATTCTGCCTCTGATCCTGACCCATTACCTGATTGGTCTGATCGCGGTTGTTATCGCCAATCTGATGAAGTATGGACCGTTTTAATGGAAACGGAGGATGACATGACAATCGACCAGGAATTGATCGAATGGGTGATTCGGCAGAGAAGGTATCTACATGAAAACCCGGAGCTGTCCGGCGAGGAACATGAGACACGAACGTATCTTTTGCACGAGCTCAACCAGATGAATCTGGAAGTGCTCAGCTTTGATTCCTTAAGCGTCGTAGCTTGCCTGAAAGGGACAGAAGGAAGGCATACCATCGCCTTGCGTGCAGACATGGACGCGCTTCCCGTACAGGAGGAAGGCGATAAGCCCGCACTATCCAATAAACCGGGCGTTTCCCACGTCTGCGGCCACGACGGACACATTGCCATCCTGCTGGGTGCAGCGAAATGGCTGTCACAGCATCGCGAGCAGGTAAAGCCGAATGTGCTTTTCATTTTCCAGTCCTCGGAGGAGATTTCGCCAAGCGGAGCAGAGGAACTGGTTTCGCAGGGGGTTCTCGAACAAGTCGATGCAATCTTTGGCATCCACCTGTGGCAGCCTCTGGAAAAAGGCAAAATCGGTCTTTGCTCCGGCCCGATGATGGCCTCCTGCGACGATTTTGAGATCACGGTGAACGGAAAGGGAGGGCATGGCTCCATGCCCGACCAGACGATCGATCCGATCTATATCGCTGGCCATCTCATCACGGCGATCCAGTCGATTGTGTCACGGCAGACCTCTCCAATCGATCCGGCTGTGATCAGCATTGGAAAAGTCGTAGCAGGTACGGGCTACAATGTCATTCCCAGCACGGCAACCCTGTCCGGCACCATCCGCACCTTTTCACAAGAGGTACGGCAACGGATTCCTGTGCAATTGGAAGAGCTTGTCACAGGGATTTGCAAAGGATTTGGTGCCACGGCCAATGTTTCTGTCTATCCGGGGCTCCCCCCTGTTGTCAATGACCGCGACATGGTCAGCCTTGCCGAGCGCATTTTGTCGTCGACACAAGGAGCCGAGCGTATTGAATATGTTCGGCCAGTGATGGGGGCTGAGGATTTTGCCCATTATTTGCTGGAAAAGCCGGGAGCGTTTCTGTTTGTCGGCATGAACGGGGAAAAGAGCGCGTATCCGCATCATCATCCGCGATTTGACCTTGACGAGGACGTTTTTCCATTAGCGATTTCGCTGTGGATTGACCTGGTTCTGCAATTCGAGTCCCACTAGTAGGAAAGGAAAGCAGATTCAACTATATAGATAACGGAGAGAAGACCATGAAAATTGATTCGATTGAAATATTCGCCATCCAGCTTCCGTTGGTACGGCCGTTTATTGTGGCATACGATGCCTTTCATGATTTGCCAAGCATCATTGTCAAGATAACGACTGACACGGGGCTGGTCGGTTACGGGGAAGGTATGCCGGACCCGCACGTGACCGGAGAAACGTTCGACAGCACCTACAACATGCTGGTGAAGGATTTGGCTCCGCAATTGATCGGGGAAAATCCGTTCAACCTGGAGCGCATCCATGCCGTCATGTCATCGGTAGTCTACCATGCAACGACGGCCAAAGCGGCGATCGATATCGCGTGCTATGATCTGATGGGAAAAGCAACCGGACAGCCCGTGTATAATCTGCTGGGAGGGAAATATCATGACTCCTTGGCTGTTCCTTTTGTGATCAGCATTCTGGAGCCGGACGAGATGGCACGTCAGGCAGCGCAGGCAATCAAGGACGGGTATACCAGTATCAAAATCAAGGTTGGCGGCGATCCGTCGGTTGATGTGAAGCGGATTCGCGCTGTGCGGAAAGCGATTGGGGAAGATGTGCAATTGCGTGTCGATGCCAACCAGGGATGGCGAAATGTGTCTACTACGCTGCGTGTATTAAAGGAAGTAGAAGATTGCCGGATGGAGTGGATCGAACAGCCGGTGATGGCCGATGATTTGATCGGGTTGGCTGAGGTTCGCCAAAAGACGATCATTCCAGTCATGGTCGATGAAGGACTTCACGGCGACAAGGACATGCGAGAGGTCATCGTCAGACAGGCTGCTGATTTGATCAACATCAAGCTGATGAAGTGCGGGGGACTCTATCCAGCCTTGAAGCTGGTTGCCCAGGCCGAGATGGCGGGCATGGATTGTCAGGTCGGATCGATGGTCGAATCGTCGATTGCGACGGCAGCGGGAGCTCACCTGTCGATTGCCAAAAAAGCGATTTTTTCCAATGAAATGGTAGGGCCGCTGATGTTCTCCCGTGAGGTCGGCTCGCTTACCTACGAGAAAAACAAGCTGATGCTCGGCGGCCGTCCTGGTTTAGGTGTCGATGTGGACGAAGAGAAGCTGCGGGAATTGACCGTGTTCTCGGCTTGGATCAAAAAATAAACATCATCCTTTGTATGGATGTGGACAGAAAGGATCTGGCCATGTCGGTGCAAAGGATTTTTTTGTTTGACCACTTGGGAGGAACTGTATAAAAGACGTGACACCATTTGCGGGAAGTGTACAAAGATTTAGATAAATGTTGGCGGAATGGAAATTTTTATGGGGAGAAGCGATTGGCACATGAGTTGCATTTTTCCTTTCAGGTAACGATTACCATGAATGGAGGAGTGAAAATGGGACGATATGTTTTGGGCAGAATCGGGTATATGCTGATCACGTTTCTCGTGATTGCGACCTTTACGTTCTTTTTGATGCAGACGCTGCCCGGATCACCGTTCAATGACGAAAAGCTGACCGCAGCACAGAAGGAACGGCTGTATGAACGATACGGACTGGATCAACCGATTCCGATCCAGTATGTGAAATACATGACCAACCTGTTCAAGGGCGATTTCGGCGTCTCATTCCAGTATGATGGCCGTGATGTTGGCAGCATCATCGGAGAACGGATTGGGGCATCCGCAGTTTTGGGTGGACAAGCGATTGTGTTTGGGACGCTTGTCGGAGGACTGCTGGGGATCATCGCGGCACTGAGGCATAATACGCTGGCTGATTACAGCTCTATGGTGGTGGCGGTGCTGGGATTATCGATTCCGTCGTTTGTTTTTGCCGGTATTTTGCAGTATTGGATTGGGGTGAAGCTGAAGTGGTTGCCTGTTGCGTTCTGGGGCGGGTTTGAGTACTCGATTCTGCCAACGCTTTCCTTGTCGGTATTCGTGATCGCTACGATTGCCCGGTTCATGCGGACGGAGATGCTGGAGGTACTAAACCAGGATTACATTGTAACAGCGCGGGCCAAGGGATTGGCGACGACAGCGATCATCGGACGGCATGGCATTCGCAATGCGCTCATCCCAATCATCACCATTTTGGGGCCGATGACGGTGAACCTGATGACAGGGACGCTCGTAATCGAGCGAATTTTCAGTGTTCCCGGCTTGGGTGAGCAGTTCGTCAAATCGATCATGACCAATGATTATCCGGTCATTATGGGTGTCACGCTGTTTTACAGTATTCTCTTCATCTTCATCGTTCTGATTGTTGATTTGTTGTATGGGTTGATTGATCCGCGAATCCGCTTGGCAAGGGGGAAAACAACATGAGCGCGCAACCGAATCAAAACGGGTTAAACGAGAACGAAAAAAAAGGCATTGAGGTGACGCGCGAGCTGTTTCGCCTGGCGACAGAACGTACAGCGGGTGATGAACTGGCAAAACAGATGGGCTTGACCTATTGGCAGGATGCTTGGAAGCGCTTACGGAAAAATCGGGCAGCATTGGCCGGGCTGATCATCATCAGCATCATTTTGGTGTTGGCTATTTTTGGCCCATTCGTCAGCAATTACGGCTTTGACGATCAGGACTTGAACCGCTCCAATTTGCCGCCGAAAATACCGGTGCTTGAGAATGTTTCGTGGCTCGGGGTCAATGGCGTCGATATTCGTGGTGTCGACCAGTATAAGAAAAAGGGAATCACCGACTATTTCTGGTTTGGCACCGATGAGCTGGGGCGGGACTTGTGGACGCGGATTTGGCAAGGAACCCGTATCTCCCTGTATATCGCGCTTTTGGCTGCAATGATCGATCTGCTGATCGGCGTTGCCTACGGCAGTATTTCCGCCTATTACGGCGGGCGGGTGGATACGGTCATGCAGCGGATTATCGAGGTATTGATGGGCATTCCGAACCTGATCATCGTTATTTTGTTCATCCTGATTCTCAAACCGGGCATTATCTCCATCACACTGGCGATGGTGATTACCGGCTGGGTCGGGATGGCGCGGATCGTGCGCGGACAAATTCTCAAGCTGAAGGGGCAGGAATTCGTGCTGGCTGCTCGGACGCTGGGCGCGCCTGACCGTCGACTGATCTGGCGTCATCTCATCCCGAACGCGATGGGACCGATCATAATTACGACGATGTTTACGGTGCCAAGCGCGATATTTACCGAGGCGTTCCTGAGCTTTATCGGGCTTGGCTTGCAGCCGCCGACCGCTTCGCTCGGTACGCTGGTGAATGACGGCTACAAGCTGTTGCGCATTTATCCGCACATGATGGCGATCTCGTCGATTGTGATCAGCCTGATCATGATCAGCTTTAATCTGCTGGGCGATGGACTGCGCGATGCGCTCGATCCGAAACTGCGTCGATAGGGGGAGCAAATGTGGACACGATTTTGCAAGTGAACGATCT
>JBLNEJ010000328.1:0-6161 GCA_050262535.1 Clostridia bacterium | reverse complement strand
CAGACGCTTAATGTTTTCAATCGCATCCACAACCGGAGTCCCTATGAGAATCACTCGTTGGGAGAAAAACAGCGCCTGGATCGTTGCATCCGACGTATCTGGCGCCGTATCAATCAGAATGACGTCATAATCACTCTGCTTCAACGTCTCCAGCATGACGTACAGATGGTAATCCTTGATTTCGAAGCTTTGCCTGATCTCACGCGGGGAGGTGAGCACGTGTAAACCGGATGGTTCGTGTGCGACAACAAACCTGGTAATTTCCCCCGGATCAAGGCGAACGGCAGCTGCATATTCCTGCCACTCCTCCTGGGTGCTGTTCAGGCTATCCTTGCCCTCCCGCTTCATAAGAGCAGCAATCTGCTCGTCAATCGCCTGAGCCCAGGTGAACAAATTCGGTGTGCGAGGTAGATTAAGCGAGGTCGCGAACGTCCCCAGATCGAGATTGAAATCGACCGCCAGCACCTTACAACGGCGCCCCTGCTGCTGTTTCTGGGCGAAATAGATGGCCAGCTCACGCGAGAGAAACGTTTTGCCAACTCCTCCCTTGGGGCCGTAGACGGTAATCAGATGCTTCGGTTTGGCTGGCTTCGCCATATAGGACGGCGCTTGTTGAGGGTCGGCAACAGCCATTGGGTGGATGCTGGAAATAGGCGGCATCGAATGAATCTGCCCAGCACCCATTGGCACATAAATCGGTGCCGCTTGCATCGCCAGAAGCTCCAATTGTGCCGGCTGAATTGGCTTGGCCAGCACCCAGATTTGCAAATTGCGCAAAAACGGCTCCCAATGCATCTCCTTCGCGGAACAACCGGCAATCACCGTGACCTGCGGGCAAACGAACCGAATCTGCTGACACAGGACACCAATTTCCATCTGCGACAGGCTCCCGACCACCACCAAATCAGGCTGCTCCGTCTGCACCATGCGCCACAAATCCTCGATCTGGTGCACTTCCCCGCATACCGCAAGCAATTGGCTGTCGGCCAGCCTTTGCTTCAGCTCGGTGATGGCCAGCACATCCTCATCAATGAATAACAATCGTTTTCGTGTCATGGGCGCTCCTCTCCCCCGTCATTCCATTTCTTCTTTGTCCTCATCAGTGCTCTCGCAAATGCAGCGTCCCCGACACCCGCTCCCTTTTGGTCATAAGCGGATGCCTTGCCCAGATGGATTTTTCCATAATGCAGGGCATGGGTTAGCAGTACGGCTTCATCAAGCTTGAGGGCAATCGTCACGCCGGAAAGCTTGGGCTCGACCGATTCCATCTCGTGCTGCAGGGCAATCACCTTCATCTCCCGCAGCAGCAGACCGGTGTGTGCGCCGCCCTCGTCCTCAAACGAAGCATACAAATGAACCCGATCGCCGATCATTAAATGGGGAGACACGCCAACGATGTTGTCGGCAGGGATCGTCATCCCGGTCATCGACTCCTGCAATGCTTCTGATCCGTCCTTCTCCGCGGTGAAATCGGTCGATAAAAGCGGCGTTCCTTCCCCCAGCCGCCTTGTCACCGGCATCCCCACATATGTCCGCACCTCTTCAAACGGAATCAGGCCATGCACTGGAGCGCTTTTTCCCGTCAATAGATTGCCGATTGGCAGCACCGCTTTTTCAACGTGCTCATCTTGCAGAACGGCGCCACCTTCGACAACAATCCCCTCCCGCAGCTTGGCATAGGCAAACGTCTGCGGCTTCAAGTATGTATACGCCCCATATGCCAGCGCGAGGGCAAGCAACACCACACCAGCCAGGCGAACCGGGTGAATCGCAGGCAACCGAAAGCTCATCTTCATTCCCCCTAACCCTTTTCGGCACCAGTCTACACCCAGAAATTGGGACAAAAAAAGCTCGTATTTACGAAACTATTTCACCCGCTTAACGTAATACTGAGTGTGAAGAAGTAAACTACTTGTAGGAGGGTGCTGTACATGTCCATCTTTAAACGATTGCGTGACCTCACCATGTCCAATCTGTATGCCATGATTGAAAAAGCGGAAGACCCGATCAAAATGACCGACCAGTATTTACGTGATATGCAAGAAGACCTCGAGGAAGCAGAAAAAGCGGTAGCCGCCCAAATCGCCCTTGAGAAAAAATTCAAGCAGCTGTACGAAGAGCAGGAGGCGCTGGCCGCCAAGCGCGAGGAGCAGGCGCACATCGCAGCACAGGCCAAAAACGTTGATCTGGCGCGCAGAGCGCTGGAAGAAAAGAAAACCGCGACACAGAAGGCCGCTGAGTACAAAGCTAGCTTTGAGCAGAACAAACAAACTGCCGATCAGCTGCGCGGCAAGCTTGAAGAAATGCGCAAGCAAATCAGCGAGCTGAAAAACAAGCGGGAAACGCTGGTCGCTCGCGTCAACGCCGCGAAGGCACAGAAAAAAATTAACCAAACGATGTCCGGCTTCAACTCCGATTCGGCGATGGCCGGCTTGAAGCGGATGGAAGACAAGGCGCTGCAGCTTGAAGCGGAAGCAGAGGCAAGCGGAGAGGTATATCAAAAGGAAAAATCGCTCGACGATCAAATCGCAGCGCTGAACAAGGATAAAGAAGTCGAAGACGAACTGGCAGCATTGATGAAAAAATACGAGGGGTAAGCCGCTACGGCGGTTCCCCTTTTCTTTTCCAGTTCTTTTGTGACGGGGGTAGATGTGAATGGATGTTTTGGGAATGGACCTGTTGCGCATGCTCGTGTGGACCGGGTCAGGAGCATTGCTGCTTATCGTGTTGATGTGGATTGACTCGCTTTTTACGAAGTATCAGGATTTAAACGAAATCAAGAACGGCAATGTCGCGGTCACCACCCGTTTTATCATGAAATTATTTGCGCAGGGTTATATTTTGGCGCAATCATTAGCGACCTCCAACGATTTGCGAACCGCGTTGCTCGTCTCGTTTGTTTCGTTTGTCATCTTGTTTGTCTTGGAAAAGCTGGTGGAGTTGGGCTTGCACGGCATCGCCGGACTTGATTTGAATGAGGGCACACGGCAAGGAAAAGTGGCCCATGCACTCGTATCCGGTTCGCTGCACATTACAGGCGCCTTGATTATCGGGGCATGCCTTTTGCCATAGGAGGCTTCCGTTATGAGCTTGTTTGATCGAGTGAAAAACTTGCTGAAAAGCCCGGAACCGCCGAAACCGGAAAAAAGCATCCTGACGGTCGGGGGCGGAGACGTGGTCGAAGTGTCGCTTGTGACCTACCAGGTCGTCGGATGCGTTCGAAATATGCAGCGCAATGCGGTTCTTTTGACCTTGCAGGATGGCAGCACGATCCGCCATCTGCTCATCGAAGAGCGTGAGCGGACGACGTACCATCTCTACACGCCAATCGATGGGCGTCTCGATTCACCTGACGAAGTGCCGACAAGCATTGAGCTGGACGACAAGATGTACCATCTGGAGGAACAGTACTCCGGGCTCGTCTCAGCCGTTGGCAAAACCTCGTTCACTTCGGCAGGAGAACAATACATTTGGCAGTTCCAGTCGGACGATCGCAAGCTGTTGCGCATCGAATGGCAGGATGGACGGTTTATGCTTTATGAAGGGGAATTCGTGCTTCCAGCTGACGTGCAAGTGCTGCGCGGGACCTAAGGGGGGATAACCTATGTGGCAGCGGCTGTTACCGTGGATCAAAACAGCCTTGATCGTTTCATTGGCAACCTCCGTGTTGGCGGGCTGCGGCGGCGGTCAATCGGTTGGCTCCTCTTATCCGCTGGAATCGATCACGGAAAAAGGGAATCAGACCTCCCGCATCTACCGCGCCGAAAACAAAACGGTGCCGGAAGTGGCGCAGGAGCTTGCCGCGCAGAATACTCCGGATGAAATATCCAAGGAAGATGCGGACCATATGTTCCTCATCTATTCCGACCAGTGGTACCATCTGCAGAAGGATGCCGCTAAGCCTTCCGACACGTTGATTGAGGTGGACAGCAAGCAGTTCGTTCAGCAAAATTACGACTTCTCGTTCCTGCAGGGGTATTTGCTGGCAACAGTGCTTGATGACCTGTTTGACTCGCACAAAAAATATGCGGGGAAATACCGGGGATACGGCAAACGCGAACAATACAAGCCAATCGTCGTCTACCATACCCCAACCTCGAAAGAGAAGAAAACGTACGCGCCAATCACCAAAGAGGGAAGCGGCTCGATCATTCGCCGCAGCTCCTCTTCCGATACAATCAGCTCGAAAAAAGATGCAGGAGGCAGCCTCTTTCAAAAGAGCGACGCGTCCTCCACATCCAGCAGCGGCAAAATTATCCGCAATTCGAGCGACAGCTCTTACTCTGGCAGTTACTCCAAGAGCAAATCGAACAATTCTATCTTCTCCCGCCCGAAAAACAATTCTCCACCCAGAACGAAGAAAGGTTCGGGCAGTTTGAAACGACGCAGATAGTTCCTCCTCCCCCACTGTTCGGTTACGGTAACCGGGCAGCGGGGTTTTTTTCTATCGGTTTACCGATGCAGCCATTCGCACATATGTATGCCGCTTGCCACGGATGACGATGGAGTAGTGCATGATATTTTCCGGCAGCGCCATCCCGGAACAGCCCGCATCTCCGATATGGTACAGGTCCGCGCCGGCCATTTTGCTGTAGAGAGCGATTTGGCGAATCGTTGCCTCGTCCGCCCCTTCCTGGCTGGTGCCAACGGCAAGCAGACTGAGCGCGCCTGCTTTGCGCACGAGATTGACCAGCTTTTTGCACGACTCTACTGTTATGCCAGGGATTGTTCCGGGCGCCGGCAAGAGAATGACATCGGCTCCCGCTTCCACGAAGCCGTTGATTTCTGCCTCACCGACGATGTCCTCACCCGCTTCTCCCTCGACCCCTGCCCCGTGCATTTTGCCGGCAATGATCAGCATTTCCTCCCCCATCACGGCACGCGCCTTGGCGATAGCCTGTGTGATCTCCCGGTTGCTGACACCTGTCTTCGGATTGCCGGTCAGGCAGACGAAATCAAAGCCAAGCTCCTTTGCTTTGCGGAACGTCTCTTCCGTAGCGGTTCTGCCCGCGGGCAGCGTAATCAGCTCCTCGGCTTGCTTAGCATGGACATCCACCGGCTCCAAATTCAGCCCGATCGGTCGTCCTGTGTATTGTTTTAATACGGTTATGACGTCATCGTGATCTGCAACGTCAAGCCCCGTAATTTGCGGATGGAATACATCAAAAAAGTTCAGCAGGATCATATCCGCGCCAAAGGCAGCGGCCATTTCCACATTGGTTACACTAGGGTAAAGTGCCATCCCTTCACATATGACCTCGGCAATCAGCACTCGTCCCTCTGAGGCCTTGATCGATTGCTTCAATTCTTTTCCCGTCATTCGTCGAAAATCAGATGCCGTACAATCTAACAGTCTCTTCATGTCAATAACACCCTTTTCTTATAAAAATAGGAAGAAGGAAGCCGTGGAGGTGCACGGCTCCCTGTTAAAGCAGGGGATTTTCAATTGCGGGGAGGTTAAAAGTTCTTCTTGATCTCGTCCTTCAGCTGCTCCGACTGTGTACCGAACACAACCTGAACGCTGCCTTGGCCCAGGCGCATTACACCGGCAGCACCGAGCGCTTTGAGACCTTGATCATTGACCAGCTTCTCGTCTTTGACAACCAGACGCAGGCGGGTAATGCAGGCATCGACATCAATGATATTGGCTTTTCCACCAATATTGGAGAGCACCTGCGCTGCCTTGTCGCGCATTGCAATGGAACCGCCGCTGGTTGCAACCGCCAGCTCTTCATCCTCGCGCCCTGGCGTTTTCAGGTTCAGCTTCACAATCAAAATGCGGAACAGGAAGTAGTACACGACAGAAAACACAAGACCGATCGGAATGAGCAGCAATGGTTTTGTCGCCAGCGGATAGTTGACCAGATAGTCAATCAAGCCTGCCGAGAAGCCAAACCCGTGCTTGATGCCCATCGTTGTCGTAATAAACCCAGCCACACCCGTCAGCACAGCGTGAACAACATACAGCATCGGAGCAAGGAACATGAAGGCAAATTCAATCGGCTCCGTAATCCCGGTCAGGAAGGAAGCCAGCGCTGTACCGATGAAAATCGAGGAAATGGCCGCGCGCTTTTCCGGCTTGGCGGTATGAATGATGGCGAGTGCAGCACCTGGCAGCGCGAACATCATGATCGGGAAGAAGCCTGTCATGAACATCCCTG
>JBLNEJ010000327.1:0-2573 GCA_050262535.1 Clostridia bacterium | reverse complement strand
CGATTGTTTTCAATACTTTCACACGAGCGTATTTTTTGTTCTCCGCTTCGATCAGGTGCCACGGAGCGAATGGAGAATGGGTTTTGCGAATCATTTCCTCGACAGCGGCTTCGTAATCCTCGCGCTTCTCGCGATTGCGCCAGTCCTCTTTGGTAATTTTCCATTTTTTCAGCGGATTGTTTTCCCGCTCCTTGAATCGTTTGAGCTGTTCCTCTGCGGAGATGTGCAGCCAGAACTTGAGAATATAGGCACCATCGTCGTTGAGCATTTTTTCCGTGTGATTGATTTCATCGTAGGCGCGCTGCCATTCTTCCGGCTTGGCGAACCCTTCGACACGTTCGACCAGAACGCGGCCGTACCAGGAGCGGTCAAAAATGCCGATTCCTCCTTTCTTGGGGAACTGTTGCCAGAAGCGCCACATGTAGTGATGCTGCAATTCATCCTGAGAAGGAGCGGCAATTGGGTGAACCTGGAAGCCGCGGGGGTCAAGCGATTCGGTCACACGCTTGATCGCGCCGCCCTTTCCGGAGGCATCCCAGCCCTCGAAGACGAGAATGAGTGGGATCTCTTTTTCAAACAGCTTTCGCTGCAGACGCAGCAGCTTCAGTTGATACTCCTTCAATTCTTCTTCATATTCCTTGTGTTCCAGTTTTTTTGTCAGATCAAGCGATGACAGAATCATGTCAAGTCTCCTTCATTTTCACATAGTTTGATAAATTCTACCATAAATCGAAGATAGCAAAGTCGATTCCGATAGTAAATAGAGTCTGTTACAATAGAGGGATAAACAAATTGAACTAAACAAAGAAAGGCATACGATCATGAGCAAAATACAAATCCAGGATATTATTATTGCGAACCAGACATTGAAGGAAGTATTGGTCAAAACGCCGCTGCAGCGAAACGAGCTGCTGTCCAACCGTTACGAATGCAACGTCTATCTGAAGCGGGAGGACCTGCAAATTGTCAGATCTTTCAAAATCAGAGGCGCTTACAACACGGTGCACAGTCTTACTTACGAGGAAGCCAAAAACGGGGTCGTTTGCGCGAGCGCAGGCAATCATGCCCAAGGGGTAGCACTCTCGTGCAAGCTGTTGAAAATACACGGGAAAATTTTCATGCCGACGACAACGCCGCGCCAAAAAATTAACCAGGTCACCCGCTATGGCGGAGAATATGTGGAAGTCATTTTGACCGGCGATACGTTTGACGATTCATTCAAACGGGCAAAAAGCTTGTGCGACGAGCAGGGGATGGCATTCATCCACCCGTTCGACGATTACCGTACCATTGTCGGTCAAGGAACGCTCGGGATGGAAATCATGAACGAGATGGACGAGCCGATCGATTATTTGTTTGCCGGAATTGGCGGCGGCGGATTGATCGCAGGTGTGGGCTCCTACATCAAAAGCATTAACCCGTCGACAAAAGTGATCGGGGTCGAGCCGACCGGTGCGTCCGGCATGAAGCAATCGCTGGAACACGATCAGGTTGTAGAGCTGGACACAATCGATACATTCGTCGATGGGGCAGCAGTCAAGCGAGTCGGTCAACTGACGTTTGAAACGTGCAAGGAGGTTCTCGACGATATTGTGCTCGTGCCGGAAGGAAAAGCGTGCACGACCATCCTTGAGCTGTACAACGAGAACGCCATCGTCGTAGAGCCGGCAGGTTCCTTGGCGGTAGCAGCACTCGATTTGTATCGCGACCAGATCAAGGGCAAAACCGTAGTCTGTGTCATCAGCGGGGGAAACAACGATATCGAGCGGATGCAGGAGATCAAGGAGCGTTCGATGATTTATGAAGGGCTGAAGCATTACTTCATCGTCAACTTCCCTCAGCGTGCTGGGGCACTGCGGGAGTTTCTTGATGATGTGCTGGGACCAAACGATGACATTACACGCTTTGAATACACGAAAAAGAACAATAAGGAGAATGGCCCGGCGCTGGTTGGCATTGAGCTTAAGCATAAAGAGGACTATGAACCGTTGATTGAGCGGCTAAATAAAAAAGGCTTCCATCATGTGGAAATTAACAGGGACCCGAATCTGTTTAATTTATTAATTTAATTTTTCTGATTGAAATTTTTTTATCGATATGTCATTACTATATATAGACGAAGAAAGGGGGAACTGTCATGCGTGAAATTCGTGAGATCGGATTGGAGTCTGTGGACCAACTGGTCGGGCTTGCCGCCAATGCATATCCGGGGAGGAATTTCTTTTCCGAACAGGCCAGGCAAGCGCTGAAGGAGAGATTTGCCACCTCGATGAAAGAGGATGAGATGTGCCGCCACTACGGGATGTTTTCCGGGAAAAAGATGATCGGCGGGATGAAGTTTTTTGATTTTGACATGACACTTTTGTCTGTTCCGGTCAAGGCCGGCGGGCTGGGTCTTGTCTGCGTCGATTTGCTGCGCAAAAAAGAGAAGGTGGCCAAGGATATGCTGCAGTATTACCTGCATCATTATCGGGACCGAGGAGTCCACCTTGCGATTTTGTACCCGTTTCGCGTCGATTTTTACCGACAGATGGGGTTTGGTGCTGGTACGAAGATGAACCAGTACCGGTTTC
>JBLNEJ010000326.1:0-12293 GCA_050262535.1 Clostridia bacterium | reverse complement strand
ATCTATAAGTATGAAAACAACAAGTCGGTGTTTATCGGAAAAGCTGAATAATCCCAAAAGACACTCAACTCAGACGCAGCAGCATTCAGCCTCATCCAGGAAAAAGGGGCGACACGCATGTGTGTGTTCGCCCTTTGTATTTTTGGGTGATGTCAAGAAAGAGAATTTTATAGGAAGAAGGGGTTATCGGGATGCTCTCTATTTTACCTCAGGTTATTGTGGACGGGCTTACTCTCGGGTTCATGTATGCAGTCGTTGCGCTTGGCTACACGATGGTATACGGGATTCTGGAGTTCATTAACTTTGCCCATGGTGAAATTTTCATGGTAGGGGCGTTTGTTGGTACAGAAGTGTTGTTGATCGGAAATGCACTCGGTGCAATGGAAGGACTCAATCCATACGTTACTTTTTTCATTATGATTGTCATTGCAAGCGCATTTACGGGATTGCTAGGCGTTACAATCGAGCGAGTCGCCTATCGGCCGCTGCGTGGAGCACCACGCTTGGTACCGCTGATCTCGGCAATAGGGGTTTCCTTTTTGCTGCAGGATTTGGTGCGTTTTACCGAAGCGATTGCGCGAAATGAATTTTATCTAAATAGTCCGATCTTGTTCAGCGGAAACGTCAATCTCGGATTTGCGACGATCACGGTGAAGGGATTGATCGTGATTGTGGTGGCCATCGTCATGATGATGACATTGACGCTGTTTGTAAACAAAACAAAATGGGGAATCGCCATGCGTGCCGTTGCGCAGGATCAAAAAACGGCGTCGCTGATGACCATAAATGTAGACAAAGTGATCATGCTGACGTTCTTGATCGGCTCCAGTCTGGGAGGCGCGACAGGCGTGCTGTTTGCCCAAAACTATGGAACAATCGATCCATACATCGGTTTTATCCTTGGCTTGAAGGCGTTTACTGCGGCTGTTCTAGGCGGTATCGGAAACCTGAGGGGGGCGATGATCGGCGGCGTGCTGCTGGGTCTTTTGGAATCTCTCTCTGGCGCATATATGGGACCACTCACCGGAGGAGCGTTCGGTGCGGAGTATAAAGATGTCTTTGCATTCAGCATTTTGATTCTCGTGCTGCTGTTCAAACCAGAAGGTCTGTTCGGCGAAGCCGTCAAAGAGAAAGTGTAGGTGAGAGACAGTGGTGAAACAGTCAAAATTTTCGTTGAAGGAACTTCCGCTTCTCTTTACGGTGTTGTGGGTGATCGTATTTGCAAGTGCGCTCTATTTTATGGACAAGTCGGTTATTGCGTTCATGGGGATTCTGGCTTCTGTCATTCTTGTTTACTATACCAAGGCTTCGAAGACGGTCCGCTTTATTTTGGGGGCAGCCATTCTGTTGATAATCATTCCGTTGGTCGCGGGGGATAACCGTTATTACATGGAGGTTGCTTCGCAGGTAGGGATTTACGTAGCGATGGCTCTTGGGTTAAACATCGTGGTCGGGTTTGCCGGCCTGCTTGACCTGGGATATGTAGCGTTCTTTGCGGCAGGCGCCTATGCCTACGCGATTTTTGCGACCTCGCAGGCGAATGAATTTATTCCAGGCGACCTGTTCCCGCTTTCCGGTGAATGGTTCTGGCCGTTTCTGATTGTCGGTTTGCTCGTTGCCGCTGTTTTCGGAATATTGCTCGGATTGCCCGTCTTGCGGGTGAAAGGAGATTATTTGGCGATCGTCACGCTCGGGTTCGGGGAAATCATCCGGATCATTTTTAACAATCTGGACAAGCCGATCAATATTACGAATGGACCACAGGGTTTGACGCCGATCGCAACACCGCAGTTGCTCGGGATTAAAATGAGCACGCCGTTTTATTTTTACTTTATTGTTCTTGTTGTCATTGCCTTCATCGTACTCGCCAATATCCGCTTTGAACATTCCCGATTGGGACGTGCATGGATTGCGGTTCGCGAGGATGAGCTTGCTGCGCAATCGATGGGCATTTCGCTGCTCCATACGAAGCTGGCTGCGTTTGCAACAGGCGCTTCGTTTGCTGGCGTTGTCGGTGTCATCTTTGCCGCAAAGCAAACCTTTGTCGATCCAACATCATTTACTTTGATGGAATCGATCGGAATTCTCGTTATGGTTATTTTGGGTGGAAGCGGAAGTATTCCGGGCGTTATTTTGGGTGCTTCCTTCGTTACGATCTTGCAAGTGCAGCTGCTTAAGGAATTTTCCAACTTTTTGCACTCTCTGCAACAATCCGGCATTATTGAATTGCCGTCACAATTGGACCCGTCCAAATTCCAGCGGCTTATCTTTGGGATCATGCTGATTCTCGTCGCGCTGTATCGGCCAAACGGATTAATACCGGCGAAGCGGAAAAAGAACGATATCGACGCGATCAAGAACAGCGGCTATGCCAATGAGAAAACCGGCATTCTGAGCAAGCTGCCCCAAAGCAAATAAGCTGTGACAAGGAGGAAAACGTGATGGCACTATTGGAAGCAAACGGCTTGACGAAACGATTTGGCGGACTGGTAGCCAATGACAATGTAACGATCAAAATCGAACAAGGGACGATTACCGCAGTCATTGGCCCGAACGGAGCAGGGAAGACGACGTTTTTTAATATGATTACAGGCTTTTATGTACCGGATGAAGGCGAGATTTTGTTGAATGGCAAGAGCATCAAAGGTCTGCGGCCGGACCAGGTAGCCGGAAACGGGATCACCCGTACGTTCCAAAACATCCGCCTGTTTAAAGAGATGACGGCCTTGGAAAATGTCATGGTTGGAGTTCACTCGCGCTTGTCAGCAGGCATCCTCGGCATTCTCTTCAATACGAAAAAAGTGCGTGAGGAAGAGGAGCGTTCGCGTGTCGAAGCGTACAAGCTGCTCGAGTATGTGGGGATTGAGCATATTGCCAATGAGGCGGCGGGAAGCTTGCCTTATGGATTGCAGCGCCGCCTAGAGATTGCCCGTGCACTCGCAACTAATCCGAGTATCATCCTGCTCGATGAGCCGGCGGCGGGGATGAATCCGCGTGAAACCATTGAAATTACTGATTTTATTCGCCAGCTGCGGACCGAGCTCGATTTGACAATCATCCTGATTGAGCATGATATGAAGCTCGTTATGGGGCTGAGTGAATATATCCATGTACTCGATTACGGCAAAAAAATCGCCGAAGGTACACCGGAAGAAATTCGCAACAATCCTCGCGTGATCGAGGCTTACCTCGGCAAGAGCGCAACGGAAGCGTCGTAGAGGAGGAGAAAGCTATGGCACTATTGGAATTGAACGATATTCACACCTATTACGGCGGTATTCATGCGCTGAAAGGATTGAGCATTCACGTTGACCAAGGCGAGATCGTGACCTTGATTGGCTCCAATGGAGCAGGGAAGTCGACCACCCTGAAGACGATTTGTGGGCAGACAAAAGCGAAGCAAGGCAAGGTTCTGTTCGATGGCAAAGACATTACTTCGATGAAGACCCATGACATTGCACTCGCAGGAATTGCCCACGTACCGGAAGGGCGGCGGATTTTTCCCAAGCTGACCGTTCGGGAAAATCTCGAGATGGGGGCATTCTCGGTAAAGGACAAGGCGCAGATTGAAGAGGGAATTGAGCGGGCCTTCCGGTACTTCCCACGCTTGAAAGAAAGAATTGACCAGAAGGGTGGCACCATGTCGGGTGGCGAGCAGCAGATGCTGGCCATCGCGCGCGGGCTGATGATGAAGCCCAAAATCCTTATGCTCGATGAGCCTTCCATGGGGCTGGCCCCCATTCTGGTGGAGCAAATTTTTGATATCGTCACCGAGTTGAATCGCGAGGGGATGACGATCCTCCTGGTTGAGCAGAATGCCAATCAGGCACTGTCTGTCGCCCATCGCGGCTACGTAATCCAGACGGGTGAAATCATTTTGAAGGACAGCGCTGAGCGCTTGCTGACGAATCCGCAAGTACGCGACGCGTATTTGGCATAATGACAAGCGATGCCGGTGGAACCCTTGTTCCATCGGTTCTCTTTTTTCTAATGAGGGGATGGTCGTATGATTAAAAAAATCGATATCACACAACAAAAAAGTGCTGAACAGGTGCTGGCGATTCAAATGCCTGCGTACCGTGTGGAGGCGGAGTTGATCGGGTTCGATGATTTGCCGCCGCTGCGTGATACAGTTGTGTCCCTTCAAGCGTGTGGTGAAACGTTTTGGGGGAATTGGATCGGGGAAGAGCTGGCTGGCGCGATCTCGTACAAGCGGGAGGATGAGGTGCTCGACATCCATCGGCTGATCGTGAGTCCTGACCATTTTCGAAAAGGGATTGCGGGACAGCTTTTGACACATGCGATTGAGAATGAACCGGAGACGAAAAAAGTCATTGTGACGACAGGAGCGAAAAATACTCCAGCCAAGCAGTTGTACAAGCGCTTCGGCTTTCAGGAGCTTCGCGATGTAGAGGTAGCGCCGGGGCTGTCGCTTACGTTTTTTGAAAAGCTGCTTTCGTAACCTGCTGCTTCAACCTGTTGCAGCGTATCGTTATCTGATAAGATTGAAAGATGCGGCAGTTTGAGGTGAGCGAACGATGATTCATTTTGTTGCCGAACAGAACGGGCACATGCCTATTTATATGCAGCTGTATCAACATTTCCGGAAGCAAATTGAGACGGGCAAGCGGGTGGCGGGCAGCAAGCTTCCGTCGATTCGGATGATTGCCGGTGAGCTGAAGCTAAGCAAGACGACAGTGGAGCTTGCCTTCCAACAGCTTCTGGCGGAAGGGTATGTGGAGAGTCGCTTGCGAAGCGGCTATTTTGTGGCGAACGTGGACAGTGAGATGGTGAATCGCCAGGCGAAGCCTCAACAGGGAGCACGCGCGATTCAACGAGGCGAGCTCGCCCCTTCGCATGCTCCATTCGATTTTCACCCTGCGCGCATCGATATTTCCGTCTTTCCGCTCAATTTGTGGCGAAAGCTGTCCAATCAGGCTCTCGACGAACAGTCAAGGGAGCTTCTCTATTATGGAGATCCTCAGGGAGAGATTGGTTTGCGCAAGGCGCTGGCGGAATATCTTCATCGGTCGCGTGGAGTCAATTGCAGGCCGGAGCAAATTGTCATTGGGGCCGGAACGCAATATTTGATTACGCTTCTCAGCCAATTGTTCGGTCTGGACGGAAGGGCAATTGCGATGGAGGAGCCAGGCTTTCATGATGTGGGACGGGTTTTCCGTCATTTGGGCTACCAGCTGAAGCCGATTCCGCTGCAGGAGGATGGGCTCCATATTCAAAAGCTGGCGGAAAGCGAAGCGAAGGTGGTCTACATCACGCCCTCCCATCAATATCCGTACGGGATCGTCATGCCGTACGCCAAGCGGCAGAAACTGCTGCAGTGGGCGCAGGAGACAGGCGGGGTAATTATCGAGGATGATTATGACGGGGAATTCCGCTATCGGGGGAAACCGATTCCGTCCCTTCAAGGTCTGGATCGGGAGGGCAGCGTCATCTATATGGGGACGTTCTCCAAATCGCTGATGCCCGCGATTCGCACTGGATATATCGTATTGCCGGAGCATTTGCTTGAGCAGTACATAGAGAAGCTGTCGTACATCGAGCAGCCAGTCTCACGCATTCACCAACGGACACTGCAGCTGTTGATCGAGTCGGGAGAGTGGG
This sequence comes from Clostridia bacterium, assembly GCA_050262535.1. Taxonomy (GTDB): domain Bacteria; phylum Bacillota; class Bacilli; order Brevibacillales; family Brevibacillaceae; genus Brevibacillus_D. The sequence goes on along the minus strand of JBLNEJ010000326.1, from coordinate 6,671 downwards.
AGCGCCATATTCGCAAGATGCGGATGGTGTATCAAAAAAAGCATCAGGCGTTGCTTGAGCTGATTCAGGAGAAGATGAGCGGGTACGTCAAGGTGAGTGGACAGGACGCCGGTCTTCATGTCGTGCTTGAAATCACCAGCCGGTTAACAGCAGATGAGCTGGCCGAACTGGCATCCAAAGCGGGTGTGAAGGTATACCCAACCTCTGCGATGTGGATGGGCGAAAGCACAGAGAAGTCGGCCTTTGTCCTGCTCGGGTTCGGGGGAATGCGGATTGAAGATTTGCAGGAGGGGGTGCGCAGGTTACATGGGGCATGGAGTGGGCACTGTAGATAAGATGAAAGAAAAACGAGGGCTGACAGAGGGTGAATCAACAGCCCAGCTGTTCTGGAAAGGGGCCAAGCAGATCGTCCCGGTTGCATCCGCCGGGATTTTGGACGGGCTCGTCTTTGGTATTTTGGCTCGCCAGGCGGGACTCGGCATGTTTGAAACGATGCTGATGACACTTTTGGTCAATGCCGGTTCTTCGCAGTTTGCTGCAGTCGGGATGATCTCGCAAGGAATTGTTGGCTGGCCGCTGCTCATTTCAACGGCACTGATCAATGCGCGACAGCTGCTGTACGGGCTGTCGATTGGGCGGGCCTTTCGTAATCTGCCGATCTGGAAGCTGTCAATTATGGCTGGACAGTTGAATGATGAAACGTATGCATTGAAAACAACCTATCTGGCACAGGGCAGAAAGCCGAGCATGGCGTATTTTATGGGTGCCGGCTTGGGAGATTACACGATCTGGCATACCTGTGTATTTGCGGGTGCCATGTTTGGTGCGATGTTCACGGGAACAGAGCAATATGGCCTTGATTTTGCCTTTATCGCGACTTTCCTCGGCTTTTTGGCGATCAATTTGACCTCCCGTTATTTTGTTAAAGTGGCCGTTGTTTCGGCGGCGGCGGCCTGTCTTGGGTACGGGTTGTTCGGGATGACCGCATCCGTTGTAATCGGTACGCTTGCAGCCGTATTGATGGGGGTGTTTTCTCGTGAATGACAGGCTGGTGCTCGACATTCTGCTGATGGCACTCGTCACGTATTTGACTCGTTTCCCGATGCTTCTGTTAAGCTCGCGTGCCGGCTTCCCGGAATGGGTGGGGCGTGGGCTGCGCATGGTTCCGGTTGGCGTGTTCAGCTCGCTGACCATTCCGACCATCCTGTTTCACGTCCGGGATGGTCACTGGAACCCGGAGTATATGGTGGCAGGAGCGGTCGCGTTGGTAGTCGGTCTATGGAAAAAGCAAATCGTTCTCGCGCTGATTACGGGCGTTGCCGTGCTTGCTCTCTGGCGGCTGGCCGTCGCGTAATCCGCTCGCTACAAAGGCCCCGCCAATCGCTGCCGGGGCCTCGTTTTCTAAGGATTGGGGAAATAACCCAATCCTTCTTTATTGTAAATATGCGGGCGGCGGTGTTTCAGGTAGTCGAGCGAGCCGCGCGCATCCTTGATTTCGTCGAGGTTGATGGAAATGACGGGCACTTCCTCATTGTTGCTGCATTTGTAGATGGTGCTTCCGTTCGGATGAATGACCGTGCTTTCCCCGAGGAAAAGCGTATTGTCCTCCAGGCCGACCTTGTTTGTCATCGCTACGAATACGTGATTTTCCAGCGCTCGCGAATTCATGTACACATTTTGGTACGGGTGGGAAGGAAACGAATTGGCGGACAGCACGAGCAGCAGCTGAGCCCCTTTGATTGCCAAAATGCGGGACACCTCGGGAAACAGCAGATCATAGGAAATCATCAGCCCGATTTTTCCTTCGGGCAAATCAAACACAGGACACTGCTCGCCTGCATCGAAAACCGTTTTTTCCAGCTCGTGCAAATGAATTTTGCGGTATTTCCCCAACATCTCCCCATTCTTGCCGATAAACAGCGCCGTATTGTAGCGCTTGTCCTGCTCGATTTCACAAAGCCCGAGGATCACCCCGACGTTGTGCTTGCGCGCATGCTCACAAATGTGCTGCAGGCCGTCCGGTTCCGGCTGTTCGGATAAATACAGTTCAGGAAACAGCAAATAATCAGCTTTTTTTTGGCTGACCAGCTCGATTGTTTCCGTAATGCGCTTGATGGTATCTTCCTTGCCCAGCCAATTGCAGCCAAGCTGCGCCAAGGCAATGTTCACAATGCTCATTCGACTATCCCTCATCGATCATAGTTGTATTGTACTGTTTTAATTTTTTCACGACTGTTGATTGGTCGACCTGCAACGCTTTCGCCGCTTTGTAGGTGCTGCCGTAGAGCTGGTGGGCTTTCAGGATCAGTTCCTTCTCGATGATTTTTTTGGCGACCTTTAACGGGAGCAAGCCCTGGATCGACACGGTATTCTCTTCGAACAGCTGCAAATCCGCTTCCTTCAGCAAAAATTCGAACACATCCTCCGAGTTGGTGACAACGATGCGCTCGATAATGTTTTCCAGCTCCCTGATGTTGCCGGGCCAGTCGTACTCCATCAGCTTGAGCTTGATCTGTTTGCTGATCCGTTTGCTCTGGTTGTATTTTTTGTTGAAAATATCGAGAAAATGCTGCACCAGCATCGGGATTTCTTCTTTTCGCTCCCGTAAGGAAGGAATGCGCAGCGGGACGACATTCAGGCGATAAAACAAATCCTTGCGAAACAGCTGCTTGTCCACCAGGGCAGACAAATCCCGGTTCGTCGCGGCTATAATCCGGACATCGATTTTGCGTGCCTGAACCCCGCCGATCTTGCGGATCGTGCTCTCCTGCAGCACCTCTAGCAGCTTGGACTGCACATCGTAAGGCAGCTCGGCGATTTCATCGAGAAAAATTGTTCCCTTATCCGCGGCTTCAAACAGGCCGATTTTGCCACCCTTTTTGCCGCCGGTAAAGGTGCCGGGCTCATAGCCGAACAGCTCAGACTCGATCAGATCCTTCGGCAACGATCCGCAGTTCAGTGAAACAAACGGCAGCTCGGCGCGTTCACTCATCGCATGAATCTCTCGGGCGAGAAAGCTTTTGCCGACACCGGATTCACCGAGCAGCAGGACGGTGGAATTGACCTGGGAGATTTTTTTTACAATGTCCATAATCTTGTTCATTTTCTCGGATGAACCGACAAAACGGCTTGAATCAGCACCTTGTCCGTGCTCACTGTGTTGCAATTTAAGTTCCATGCTTTTTGTAACATTGATTAATGAGATAATAAATTCAAACTCGGTCGTGCTCACCTTCGTAATGGACAGAAGCACTTTTTGCTGCTCCCTGGTGAACAGGAATTGTTCATTCAGGTTAAAATCTGGCTCCGACAAAAACAGCTTGCTCCATTCAAGGGTCGTAAAATCCTTTTGTAGCCAAAAAAGATCATCTACCTCGGTCTGGAATACGGTTTCCGGGTCGCCGACAACCATTTCGATTTTGTATGTGGAAGAGAGAAACAGCATGAGATTTACTTCATTCTTCAAGGGGTGCTCATGGATCATCTGTACACAAATCCTTCCGATGTGCTGTACTGGAAAAAACAGGACGATGAAAAAAATCATCACGATGAAAAAAATCCGAGCCCAATGATCGTTGATTTTAAAAGATTTGTTGTGTCGACATCGTGAACAAAACCGATGAAAAAAATCATCACTTTCAAAGCGTTTAGGTTTATTATACTTGGTAACAGGGAGTTTTCAAACTGGCATAAATGTTGCGTAAATAGATCGGTGTATGAAAAAGGAGGAAATCACATTGCGGTTATCAATCGCACAAATTGAAACAAGGGTGAATGACAAGCAATACAATCTGGAGAAGATCAAACGGTACTTGTACGAGGCCAAGGCGCAGAAATCGGATTTGGTGCTGTTTCCCGAACTGGTGCTGACGGGATATTCCATCGGCCCGTGGCTTCCCGAAGCGGCGGAGACCGTGGATGGAGAGAGCGTGCGGTATGTGCAGCGCCTATGCAAGGAGCTATCGATCCACGCCGTATTTTCGTTTCCAGAGCCAGATGGCGGAAAGTATTATGTGGCGTCTGTCTTTATCAATGATCTTGGTGAGGTTGTTTCGTTGCACCGCAAGACGCATTTGTACGGGACAGAGCAGACCTATTTTACGTGCGGGGACGAAATCGCGGTGTTTCCGACCAAATTTGGTGTGATCGGGATCATGTCCAGCTATGATCTGGAATTTCCTGAGGTTGCCCGGATTTTGGCCAAAAAAGGGGCGGACATCATCCTGATTCCGAGCACGAACATGGCTCCCTATCGGACGCATCAGCTCGCCTATACCCAATGCCGTGCAATGGAGAACGAAGTGCCATTGGCGTTGTGCAACCGGATTGGCAATGAAAGCGGCATCGAGTTTTTTGGCTGCAGCAGCTTTGTGGATGCGCAGGGCGTGACTCATCTGCTTTTGTCCAATCAGGAGGAGCTTCATACGATACCGGTATTGCTGTTTAAAAGTGCGGATTCCAAGCTGAACCATATTTTAAATAATCAGCCGCATTTGTTTCATGAACTGTGGTGAACCTCCGGTGAAAATGAGCATCATGAAAAGGAGAAAATGGGAATGAACTTTGAATTTTTACTGCCAACCAAAATCGTCATGCGAAAGGGGATCCGTTTCGAAACCGGCACATTTGTAAGCCAGTATGGCATGAAACATGTCTTGGTCATTACGGATAAAGGGATCCGCAACGCGGGTTTGCTCGACGATATTCTGGCAAGTCTGGATAAACAGGGGATTGCGTACGAAGTGTTCGATGAAGTGAAGCCGAACCCGCGCGATACGGACTGCGACCTAATTGCGGAACAGAACAAAGGCAAGCAAATTGACGGGATTTTGGCGGTAGGTGGCGGAAGCGTCATTGATACGGCGAAGGCTGTTAGCATTTTGCACACAAACGGTGGTGTCGTGAACGATTATGAAGGCGCTTTTACGGTGAAAGTGGAACCGACGCCGATTATTTGCATCCCGACGACTGCAGGAACGGGCAGTGAAGTGACGTTCTTCTCCGTCATTACCGATACGAAACGCAAATACAAAATGAGCATCCTCGACTACAAAATCGGCCCGAAATTGGCCCTGCTGGATGCCGAGCTGACCGCTTCCCTGCCTGCATCAATTGCGTCTAGCACCGGGATGGATGCGCTGACTCATGCAATCGAGGCATATACGGCACGAGTAGCGAACCCGATCACAGATGGCCTGGCTTTGCACGCAATGAAATTGATCAGCCGCAATCTGGTTGAGGCTGTTCATGGAACCGACAACGAGCATGCCCGTGAGCAAATGCTGATTGGCAGCCTGATCGCCGGCGCAGCGTTTGGCAACTCGGACATTGGCAGCGTGCATTGCATTTCGGAGGCAATCGGCGGCTTGTACGATACGCCACACGGTGTTGCAAACGCTATCTTTTTGCCGTACGTCTTCAAGCACAACCTGTCCGCTGATGTGAAGCGACATGCGGAAGTCGGATATGCACTAGGTGTAGATCCAACGCTTTCCCATGAAGAAGCGGCGAAGGCAACCGTTGACATTTTGTTCGACCTGAGTGAAAAGGTAAACATCCCGAAATTCCGCAACGTCAATCGTGTGAACCCTGACGATTTCCCGATGCTTGCCCAAAACTCGAAAAACAATTTCTCCGATCCGAACAATTGCAAAGAGATGACGGTTGAGGATTATTTGCACATTCTGCAAGAAGCGTATGCAGCAAACTAACAGCTAGAAAGGGGAACTTGTATGGTAACTTTAAAACGTTCATTGGGTTTCTGGACTTCATACGCTACGGCAACAGGGCTTGTCGTAGCGGGAACGACGATGGTTTCGCTCGGATACAGCATGGGACTGGTTGGTCCCGCTTTCATCATTCCGGCGTTCCTGGCGATGCTGATCAGCATCCTTGTCTCGTTTTCGTACGCGGAGCTTTCGTCCATTTTGCCAGGCGCGGGGATGATCGGTGATTATACGCTTGCCGCCATGGGACGCTTTATGGCGATTGTCGCGGTGCTGGGGGGATACATCGTCCTCGTGTCTGCTGCTGGTGCGATGGAGTCGATTACGGCAGGCTTGGCCGCCGAACTGTTGTCGCCTTCCATTGACGGAACGACCGTAGCCATTATTTTGCTCGTTTTCTTTTTGATCGTCAATTTGATTGGTGTCGACGTGTTTGGGTCGGTACAAGTGTTGCTGACCGTTACGATGATGGCTTCCACAGCGTTGATGGGTTTGTTCGCGCTGCTGGGCCTTGGCACGGTAAACGAAGCACATGCAGTTGCGTTTAATCCATCGGGCTGGGGCAGCGTGTTCCAATCGCTCGCACTCGGGATTTGGCTGTACATCGGAATTGAGTATATTTGCCCGATGGCGGAAGAAGTGAAGCAGCCTGCCAAAACGATTCCGCGCGCGATGATTTTTGGACTTATCACGATTTTTATTGCCGATATGCTGTTCGGACAAGCGCTTACCCGATTTGTTGATCTGGACAAGCTGGTTTCCTCTGCAACACCACAGGTTGATGGCGGTCTGGCGATGTTCGGCACACCAGGGATGATCTTCATTGTCATCATTACGATTTTGGCGAGCTCCAGCTCCATCAGCTCCCACCTTGCCGCTGTACCGCGGATGCTGTACGGTCTGGCACGCGAAGGGATGCTGCCGAAAGCTTATGCTTACATTCAT
>JBLNEJ010000325.1:0-5041 GCA_050262535.1 Clostridia bacterium | reverse complement strand
ATTTTTGCATCCTTGTTCAAAAGCGTACGTAAACAGTAAAGCAGGATTTGTTTCGTACTGGCAGCGAAGTAAACTTTCAAAACCGGCAATTTGGCTATTGGATAATCGATAGATCGGTTGAAATGCATGGGTGAATAATTTCTTAGCGATTATCTCCTTAACATTCAATTTATTGTTTTCTTTCATAAAACTCCTTGTCTGGTTTCCTTTTTCGATAAAATCTCCTTAATGAATGTATGTTTAGGGACAGGCTCTTCTCTACTCTTTTCTTCATTTTCGGATTATAGCTTGAATTGATGCACCACTTCACGCAATTGTTCCGCCATCACCACCAACGATTTGGATGAAGCGGCAATTTCCTCCATCGAAGCCAGCTGTTCTTCTGTGGAGGCTGCGACTTCTTCCGATGTAGCAGCATTTTCGGTTGCAATTCGAGCCAGCTCGTTTGCGGTCGCGCTGATCTCTTGAACTCCAGCGGAAACCTGCTGCGTGGTGGCAGAGATTTCCTCGATTTGCGGCGCGATCACATTCATATTTTCAACGATATGGGAAAACTTCTCGGACGTTTCTTTTGTGATTTCAATACCGCTTTCCACGTTTTGTGTTACCTCTGCCATGTATGCCACGGTCTTTGCCGTATCGCTTTGGATGTCTCCGATTAATTCACCGATTTGCTTGGCGGATTGTTGCGATTGTTCTGCCAGTTTTCGCACTTCATCGGCCACGACGGCAAAGCCTCTTCCATTTTCCCCCGCTCGTGCCGCTTCGATCGCAGCATTCAAGGCAAGAAGATTCGTCTGATCGGCGATTCCGCTGATTACATCCAGAATACTGCTGATCTCTTTCGAACGATCATACAGGGATTTTACCATTTGATCGGATGCAACAACCGATTGATAGATGAAGTTCATTTGGTCAACGGTACGTTCGACTGATTCTCCTCCCTCCCGTGAACGTCGAGCGGCTTGCTTGGTCAGCTCTGAAACCTGGTTGGAGCCATCTGCAACGCGCAGAATCCCTTGCATGATTTCCTTCAGAAAAGCAGCATTTCGCTCAATCCCATTCGTTTGGGCTTCAGCTCCGCCTGCGACTTGTTGAATGGCAGAAGCCACTTGCTCCGATGCGGCTTTTGCCTGCTCTGAACTTGCGGTTAGTTCTTCCGAGGATGAAGCGACATGCTCCGAAGAATCCTTCACTCGGGTAATCATTACTTTCAAATTCGCCATCATTTTGTTGACATTGTCCGCAAGTACCCCAAATTCATCCTTATACGGAATATGTACGGTCTCTGTAAGGTCTCCTTCGCTCACCTTGCCAATCACATGCTTGAGACGATCGATTTTTTTGGCGATCTTATGCATAAAGAAATACGATATCACCAACGAGGCAACAAGTGAAACAAACGCGATGACCCAAAACTTGGTTTTCATTCCGGCTAACCTTTTTTCATAAATGATTTCTTCTCTACCGCCTGCTCCGACGATCCAGTCCCACGGCTCATAATAGATTTGATACGCCAAAAATGTGTACACCGGTTCTCCTTGGTTTTGCCACAGTTCTCTAAAGACAACCCCCGTTTTGTCACGATTCGACCAACTGTCCCTGACCGTATATTTTCCATTTACGTTGTAATCCCACAACTTTTGTCCTTCTACGTTAAACGGATGCATCACCATGGTTCCATCCGGGTGAGACGCCCATACATACATATAGTCATTGGCAGACATCTTTGACTTCGCAATATCCCTTGTTCCATCTGCATTTTTCGGTCCTACTACGTACGTCTTGACAATTTCCTGGGCTTCTTCTAACGATAAATCGCCGGCCTTTACCCTTTCGTTCATCGCATCCATAAACCCGACGGTATCTTTTGCGACATCACTGAACATTTCCCCACCAACGCTTAGCACTTCTTTCCTTGCACTTTCAAAAGAAATATAAGACGTGGTCACCAATATAGATGACAGGATGATAAAAATGATGATCATCAGTTGTGTTTGTACTCGTAGCGTTCTTTTTATTTTCAACATTCTGTACTCCCCTTAATCGTTTTCATGGAGATGGCCGCTGAAGCAAAGAGGAAGATTAACTTCTAAATTTCCCCAATCGTGTGTGCAAGTAAGCAGCAACGAGTATCTCGTGCCTTTTTTGTGCATTGCATGTTCCTCTTGTCCCTTTGGATTTATCACTTTTCCCGATCTTGTGACGATACGTACATTTCCAGTTACCACCAGCCTCTTCTTGCCAAAGAACTCAGAATCGGCAAATTTTTTTTTGCACAAACGACAAAAACTGCCCTCAAGAGCTAAAGAGGGCAGTTACGTCACACTTATGATTCTAGCAACAAGGAAAACCGTCTAGAAGAAGAGCAACTGGCTGGCATATCTATCTCGAAAAAGTAGATTTAACCCCTTTAGCTTTGCGTCCTACCCTTTCGAGCAGTTTGCCGATCCTTTATTCTTTTTGCATGTCGATTATTGTCAAATAATATAGAACTTATTACATAGTATAACATTATCTAGTAATATGGAAGTGGTTTCGATGCCACAAAAACGAAAACTACTAGTTCATTACGCCTTCACACTAGTTATACATAGACCCAAAGGACTATCAATCCTTTTTTGAATCCCAGCCTGGTTCTCCATTGTCATCGTATCGAATCATTCCCCTCACCCCATACGCTGTTGCAAGATCGTGAATTTCGACCTGATCGTGAGCTTTCTTCTTCTATCCTATAAAAGTCACTACCAACTGACAGCAAGGAACACGACTGGGGCGCTGCCCCGGATCGATTGCAACAATCGTTATCAGGCTTGCATGACGCGAATCTTGATCTACGCTGAGACCCTGGCAAATGGTGGACTCAGATGCTACGCTTTTATTACTAGCCAAGTTCGCATTGCCCAGACACAAAACAAATTGTGCACAAGGAGTATCAACATGAAAAAGAAAGCTTATTGCCCACTGGAAAAAATCATGACAATATTGGAAGGGAAATGGACTGTCCTCATATTATGGCATTTACGGATAGGGCCATTACGCTTCTCCGAACTACAACGAAAAATAACTGGCGTAACCCAAAAGGTTCTCACCACACAATTACGAAAACTGGAGCAATATGAACTCATTCATCGGGAGGTTTATCCGGAAATCCCTCCAAAGGTTGTATATTCCCTAAGCGATTCCGGCAAAACGATCATTCCGATTCTCATCAACCTTAATGAGTGGAGTCGCGATCATATTCAAACTGAACCGACACCTGAAGTAAAAAACATACCTTGAGCAGTCGGTATCTGCAAGAGCCTGTCTTTATAGGCCACCAGCACATCCTGTCTGCCTTTGTCCCCAATCCACTCTGGGCCCCACGCCATAAATGGTTCCAATACGTCAATTCCGCAATAAAAGAGTTTCTCATGCTGTACATTGAAAAGGCGCTCCCGAAGGGTTCCTTTCATTAGGGTTTCTCCGTAATCTTCTGGACCTCCACCGGTCGTAATGGTTAACATTGCTCGTTTTCCCTTTAACAGCCCTTGTTCGTAATGTCGACCGTTACCGTAGGCAAACCCTTTTGCAAAAACCCGATCAAACCACCCTTTTACAATGGCCGGAGGATCGGTCCACCATAGTGGATATTGAAATAGCAAAAAGTCTGCCCAGTCCACTTTCTCTTGCTCTTCAACGATATCCGGGGAAAACGTCTGCTGGATGACGGCCGCATGTTGTTCCCGAGCGTACGAAAAATGGTCCGGGTTCGTTAACACGGTGAAATCGTCTTGATCAGCAACCGCCTTAAACTTCATCTGATATAAATCGGAAACGCGTACAGTGTGCCCGGCTTGTGTAAGAACCTCTACCGCGAGATCTTTAAGCGCACCATTAAATGAGCGTGGCTCGGGATGGGCATAGATTAGAAAAACGTTCATTTTTTCATCTCCTCAACATTATGTGGCAGATCTTGCATCATAAGAAACCCTCTAAGCTGAATATGCATCAGGTTATCATTGTGGAGGGAGAACACGGAAGACGGCACTTTTTTGATAGCTGGTTACTGGAAGGAAACTGGTCAGAATGAACCGACAAAATCGATCAACATCTCTCGCGTCAGAGCATTGTTCGCCCTGATGTGAACATGGGCATCATATAGAGGCTGCTCCCAGTGCAGCTGCCATCCCGGTACAGGCGTTGCTTGCTGGCAGAGGAAAAGTGGATGCTTTCCGATTTGCTGCTTCTCGATGTTCCATTTTGTTCGCTTCCCAACCGATTGCCCAACCGACTCCGGAAACGGGCTGTTTAAAGATTTCGGAGCGCACCAAACCCATATGCAGTCTGTCTCATTCCGGCGATCACGTAAACAGCAGCTGATACTCCCTGCCGTCATGATGGTCATAGCTTCCGACGGAATCAGCTTTGTATGTTTGAAAGCTTATTGGAAAAGGAAAACGATCAGAAAGATCACCGTTTTCCAGAGCAGTTGCACTTTGCCAGTTCACACGATTGATCGGGTCCGTTTCTGTCCAGCGGGGAACGTGAAATCTCGCCGTATGACTTGTCAATGCAAAAGCCTTCTGCCCTATTTCGGCAACAGATTGTTCGACCGCTGGAACCAATCCTTCGAAAAAAGCAAACAGCTCGTGCGGTTCAAAATGTCCTCTCAAGACAGACAACTCAACTTGGGTAAACCATTTTGCATAGGAGGCTGCTACATTGCCTTTATAATCAACTCCAAGAAAACCTGCGATATCGTCCAAAACAAACGGCTCACCCTGTCCGACCAAATTTGTGTCCGCATAAATTCCCGGTATGGACCAGTCGTAAAAAAACTGTTTTATGCGAAACGCCCGCTCTTTTCCCACGATTTCAAAGCGGATTGACGAACGAATGTGAGGGGTTTCTTTCGTATTATCAGGTCATCCAGAGTTTTGATATGCTCCCCATACGGTAGACAGGTGAAATAATAAAACCTGTTACTGTAAGGGGAGCATTTTCATGTCTAAAACAGAATATACAGCTTCAGAGAAATTTGCTATTCTCCAACAGATCG
>JBLNEJ010000324.1:0-10340 GCA_050262535.1 Clostridia bacterium | reverse complement strand
GCAATAGGCGAAGCGCAGAAGCGAGCTGGAGGTGCTGCAGGCCCAGATCAATCCGCATTTTTTGTACAATACGCTGAATGCGGTTGTACGAATGGTTGGCATCGGCAAAAACGAGGAGGTCATCACGATGATCACTTCGCTGTCCAAGCTGTTTCGCATCAGTCTCAGCCGGGGAAAAACGGTGATCTCCGTACAGGAGGAGCTGGAGCACGTTCGCCATTATTTGGTGATCCAGCAGATGCGATTCAAGCAAAAATTTGAGTACGAGATCGAGGCAGAGGAAGCGGTGCGATCGTGCCGTACGCTGAAGCTGCTGCTGCAGCCGATCGTGGAAAATGCGATCGCACACGGGATTGAGCAGATGGTTGATCCGGGGTGGATTCAAATCCGTGCGGCCATTGTCGAGGGGAAGGTGCTGTTTGAGGTGACAGATAACGGCCTTGGCATGCCTGCGTACAAAGTATCGCAATTGCTGGCAGGAGAGCAGCGCAGCACAAACGGCTCAGGCGTCGGCCTACGCAACATACAGGAACGGATTCAGCTGTATTATGGACAGGAATATGGCGTGGAAATCGAGAGCGAAGAAGAGACGGGAACGGTTGTGAGGATATGGATACCATGTATCAAGGAAGAGGGGTAATCGTCTTCTTCGCGCTGCTTTTGCTGGCTGCTGCCGTGTCGCTTCCTTCATGCTCCAGAGCGGATGAACCGGACAAGGACCGCAAGCTGACCGTTGCTTTGGTGGTCAAGATGAAGCACGGCGATTTTTGGCGGACGGTCAAGCTTGGGGCCGAGTCAGCGGCGAAGGAGCAGGATGTGAATCTGAATTTTTACGCACCGGATTATGAGGAGGATGCAAAGGGCCAGCTCGCCCTCGTTCGGCAAGCGCTGCGGGATGGAGCCGATGCTATGATTCTTGCGCCCAATGACCCGAGCGTGCTTGCGGAGGTGCTCGCCATTACCAAGCAAGGCGGCGCAAATTTTCCTGTGATCACGATGGATTCGTCCTACACAAGTCCGGAGCTGAAAAGCGTCGTCGGTACCGACAACCTGGAAGCAGGCAAACAAGCGGCGGAAAAGCTGATCGACTTCGTGGAGTCGCAAGGGCGGATTGTCGTGCTCGGCACAAGCTCCGGGGCAATGTACAATGGACAACGCGAACAAGGGGTGCTGGGGGTGCTCGACCAGCGTGACCGGAACGATCAGGTAGTCAAGGCATACAGCTTGAATGATGCAAAGAGCGCTGCGGAAAAGCTTCGGCAGCTGTTGCAGGAGTATGGCGATTTGCGCGGGATTGTCGCACTGAATGCGGCGCTGGCGGTCGGGGCTGCCGAGGAAATTCAGCAGCAGGGGCTGGAAGGGAAAGTGAAGCTTGTCGCCATTGACAGTCCGCCTGAGGTGCTGGAATTTTTACAGGAAGGCGTCATTCAGGCTACGGTGATCCAAAAGCCGTTCAGCATGGGGTATCTCGGGGTTACGTATGCAGTCGAGGCGTGGAGGGGAAAGACCATCCCCGGGAGAGTGGATACAGGGACGAAGGTGATCGATCTGGAAAACATGTTCTGGTCGGAAAACCAGAAGCTGCTGTTTCCGTTCGTCAAATAACTCGTGAGGATTTCGCTATGTTTGGAGAGGATTTTCGATCATTTTCCGATTTGCAATCGCTTACATTTAGTTCATAGCGTTCCATACCACGAAAGACAAGGGGGATGTTGAAGTGAAAAAGCTGGTGATCCCAACGTTAATCGCAGCTGTCACTGTTTCGGCTGTCGGATGCTCGGGTTCAGGAGGTTCCCAGACGTCTTCTGGCACAGCGGGCGGCGGAAACCCGAAGGTCGGTGTGGCCATCTACAAATTCGATGACACGTTCATGACAGGTGTCCGCAATGCGATCTCGGAAAGCGCGCAAGGAAAAGCGGAGGTCGACATCGTGGACAGCCAGAACTCGCAGCCGACCCAGAACGACAAGGTTGACCTGTTTATCACGAAGAAAGTAAACGCCCTTGCCATCAATCCGGTTGACCGTACGGCAGCCGGAGTCATCATCGATAAAGCGAAGCAGGCGAGCATCCCGGTTGTCTTTTTCAATCGCGAGCCGATGCCGGAGGACATGCAGAAGTGGGATAAGGTCTACTATGTTGGGGCGAAGGCCGAGGAGTCGGGCACGATCTCCGGACAGCTACTGGTCGATTACTGGAAGGCGCACCCGGAGGCGGACAAAAACAAGGATGGCGTGCTCCAATACGTCATGCTAAAGGGAGAGCCGGGCCATCAGGATGCGGAGCTTCGGACCAAGTTCTCGGTCAAGGCGATCGAGGATGCCGGCATCAAGGTGGAAAAGGTGGCGGAAGATACCGCGATGTGGGATCGCGTGAAAGGGCAGGAGAAGATGGCAGCCTTCCTCGGCTCGGCTGGAGACAAGATCGAAGCCGTGCTGGCCAACAACGATGATATGGCGCTCGGTGCCATCGAAGCGCTGAAGGCGGCGGGCTATTTCAAGGATAACAAATATATGCCTGTCGTCGGTGTCGATGCTACAGCGCCAGCGTTAAAGGAACTGGAAAACGGCACACTGCTTGGCACCGTGCTCAATGACGCGAAAAACCAGGGGAAAGCGACGCTGAACATTGCCGTCGCTCTCGCCGCCGGTCAGACACCGAACAAGGAAAACACCGGCTATGACATTACCGATGGCAAATACGTCTGGGTCCCGTACAAAAAAATTACGAAGGACAACATGAACGACGCGAAATAAGCCTGAAGAGTCTTGCCCGGTGCCTGTTGGTCCAACCGGGCAAGACCGATTTGGGGGGAGAGGAATGAAAGACAGCGATTGTTTGCTGGAGATGAAGCACATCAGCAAGGAGTTCCCCGGCGTCAGGGCGCTTGACGATGTATCCTTGCTCGTCCGCGCAGGTACCGTGCATGCGTTGATGGGTGAAAACGGAGCGGGCAAATCGACGCTGATGAAATGCCTGTTCGGCATGTACAGGCCAGATGCCGGCGAAATCCGGCTGAACGGTCAAATGATCCACATCTACAGCTCCCGGGACGCGTTGGCCCATGGCATTTCGATGATCCATCAGGAGCTGCATCCCATACCCTTTCGCAATGTAATGGAAAACATCTGGCTCGGGCGCTTCCCGACCAAACGGCTCGGTCCGTTTTCGTTTGTCGATGAAAAAAAGCTGTACCGCGACACGGAAAGGCTGCTGCACGACCTGAATCTCGACGTCAAGCCGACCGATCGGGTAGGAGGACTGTCAGTGTCCAAGGTACAGTCCATCGAAATCGCCAAGGCCGTCTCCTATCAATCCCGCGTGATCGTGATGGATGAACCGACCTCGTCGCTTACGGGCAATGAGGTGGAAAAGCTGTTCGCAACCATTGCCGGGTTGAAAAGCCGGGGTGTTGCGATCATTTACATTTCGCACAAAATGGAGGAAATCTTGCGCATTGCCGATGAGGTGACGATCATGCGCGATGGCCGAAGGATTGGCACGTGGCCAGCGACTGAGCTGTCAACCGACTTGATCATCTCGCGGATGGTCGGGCGCGAGCTGACGCAGCGTTTCCCCGAACGCAGCAACCTACCGGGCGAGGTCGTGCTGAAGGTAGAAGCGCTTACGTCGCCTTTTCCCCAATCGTTTCGGAACGTCTCCTTCGAGCTGCGCAAAGGAGAAATTCTCGGCGTCAGCGGATTGGTCGGTGCACAGCGAACCGAGCTGATCGAAGCGTTGTTCGGGCTGCGTTCAGTGGCATCCGGCAGCATCCAGATCAATGGCAAGGTCGTCCGGATCAAGTCGCCGATGGATGCCAAGCGGCACAAAATCGCGCTGCTGACGGAGGAGCGACGTGTGACCGGAATTTTCCCCGTGCTGCCGATTCTCGACAATACGGTGATCGCCAATCTGAAACAGTATGAAAGACGAACGTTTCTGTTAAACCGTAAAAGGCAGCGGGAACAAGCGTCAGACATCATCGGGCGGCTGCGCGTGAAATCGCCGTCCCTGCGGACTTTGATCAAAAATCTGTCCGGGGGCAATCAGCAAAAGGTGCTGCTCGCCCGCTGGCTTCTGACCGAACCGGATATTTTGCTGCTCGACGAACCGACACGGGGAATCGATGTCGGCGCCAAATATGAGATCTACTCGTTGATCGCCGAGCTGGCCAAGGCGGGAAAAAGCATGATCATGATTTCGTCGGAAATGTCGGAGCTGCTGGGAATGTCGGATCGGATCATGGTGATGTGCGAAGGCAGGAGGACCGGGGTGCTCGATGGCAAGGAAGCAAGCGAGGAAGCAATCATGCGGCTTGCGACAAGCCGTCTGACGTGAGCAGCAAAAGGGGGGATGAGTAGAATGGGCAGCGCATATGAGGAACGTCTCAAGCGTCTACAAGCCTTTTTTTTACAGTATGCGATCTATATCGTGCTGGTTGTCCTGATTGTGGGGATTACGATCTCGGACCCGCAGTTTTTATCGATCACGTCACTGCGGGACATCTTGCTGCAATCCTCGACGCGGGCGATCATCGCGCTTGGTGCAGCCTTCGTGCTGATCACGGGTGGTGTCGATCTGTCGGCTGGCCGGGTCGTCGGCTTGACAGCAGTGCTTTCCGCTTCGATGCTGCAGATGCAGGACTATCCACGCCGCTTCTTCCCGGATTTGCCTGATCTGCCGCTGTTACTGCCAATCGTGCTGGCGATTGCGGCCGGGCTTGTCGTCGGGCTGATCAACGGCTTGATCGTGGCCAAATTCAGCGTACCGCCCTTCATCTCCACGCTCGGCACGATGGTCATCGTCTACGGCGTCAATTCCATATATTTTGACATGAAGCCGAATGAATCGCAGCCGATCGGCGGGTTGCGTACTGATTTCAACCACCTCGGGACTGGCTTTGTCGGCCCCAACGGACCGTATTCGATCCCGTATATCGTCATCATTGCAATTGCTGTCGCCTTTCTCGTCTGGGTCATTTTTAACAAGACGCGATTGGGCAAAAATATGTATGCAATCGGCGGCAATATGCAGGCAGCAATCGTTTCGGGAATTAATGTCGGCATGAATTTGATGGTCATCTACGCGATCGCGGGTGCGTTGTACGGCTTGGCGGGTGTGCTGGAGGCGGCGAGAACAGGCGGCGCCACGAACAATTACGGGAATATGTATGAGCTGGACGCAATCGCCGCCTGTGTCGTCGGAGGCGTCTCCACGGCTGGCGGAATCGGAACCGTACCGGGGATTTTGGCCGGGGTGCTGATTTTCGGGGTCATCAATTACGGGCTGACGTTCATCGGGGTGAATCCGTATTGGCAGCTGATCATCAAGGGACTGATCATCGTAGCTGCGGTCGCATTCGATATCCGCAAATATTTGGCCAAAAAATAAAAGGGCGTGGACTTAACTGTCCAGCCCTTCAAATACGATGGAGACCTTTTCTTCCATGATTTCTTCCAGCGGCCAGGCACCCTCGCTGCGCACCCAGTCATACAACGCGTTGTAGTAGATGTTTTCCAGCATGTTGGCGGCGACCAGCGGATTGAACTTCGTTTTTAGCCGCCCTTTGTCCTGCGCCTCTTCGATCAGATCGGCAAAAAGCTGGCGCAGTTCCACATACACGTTTTTCTCCGAGTCAAAAATTTGCCGGTGCTTCATCGAGGACTCGAGCAACACCTTCATGAAATCGTAATTTTGGATATTGACCTCGTTCAAGATTTTATAAATACGCAGCACCCGCTGCTTGCAGCTATCCCCGTAATCCCACTCCTGCCGGCGCTCCTCAATCTCCTGCAGCCGGTCATATCCCCAATGAGCCAGAATCGCTTCCTTGGAGGCAAAATGGAGGAAAATCGTGCCGCGTGCAACATCCGCTGCCTCTGATATCATGTCGATCGTCGTAGATTCAAAGCCGTGTTCCTTGAACAGCCGGATGGCTGCATTGAAAATTTTTTGGCGCGTTTCCCGCTTCTTCCGCTCTCTGCGTGTCGTCACTGCGAACACCTCCCATTGCATTATAGCACATTCGGACAAATACGCAGAAAAACTATAGACGAAATGTGTATGAGAATGTATATTTATATAAAATGCTGAATAATTATTCGGGTATCGATGAAATGGTTCATGGACTCGACGGACGGAAGAATCAAGGGGGAAAGTCAGATGGAGATGACCAAAACAATCACAGTGCGCCATGCGCTGATCAAAGATTTGGACCAAATGCTGGAGATCATCAATCGCTATGCACAGCAAGGGCTGATGCTGCCGCGGACCAAGCTGTCCGTATGCGAAAATTTGCAATCGTTTCTCGTGGCGCATGACGGGGATCGGGTTGTCGGTGTAGCAGGTTTGCATATTTTGTGGGAAGACCTGGCGGAAATTCGTTCGCTGGCGATTGCTGAAAATACAAAGGGCATGGGGATCGGCAAGCAGCTGGTCGAATCCCTGGTCGAGCATAGCAAGCGGATGGGCATCAAGCGTGTGCTGTCGCTGACGTATCAAAAAGAGTTTTTTGAGAAATGCGGCTTTACCATCGTTGCCAAGGAAAGCTTGCCGCAAAAGGTATGGAAGGATTGCATCAACTGCTCCAAGCTGCCGGTTTGTGACGAGATTGCCATGGTGCGCGAATCGTTTTAATGCACTTCGACTGACATCGCTCCATCCATTTTTACCCATAAATATGCTATGATAATGGGGTGTACAAATTGGAGGGATGATGAAGATGGCAACTCATTTGAACGATTGCACGCTTCTGCATAACGGAGTCAAAATGCCATGGCTGGGTCTTGGTGTATGGAAAGTGCAAGAGGGTGCGCAGGTTGAGGATGCGGTAAAAGCAGCGATTGCGACTGGCTACCGGAGCATCGATACCGCTGCCGTCTACGGCAATGAAGCGGGTGTCGGCAAAGCGATCAGCGAAAGCGGCGTTTCCCGCGATGAGCTGTTCATCACCAGCAAGGTGTGGAACTCCGACCAAGGGTATGACACGACGCTGCAAGCGTTTGAAACGAGTATGAGCAAGCTCGGACTCGACGTGCTTGATCTGTATCTCGTGCATTGGCCGGTCGTTGGCAAATACAAGGACACGTGGCGCGCGCTGGAAAAGCTGTATAAGGACGGTCGCGTTCGCGCCATCGGGGTAAGCAACTTTAAGCTCCACCATCTTCAGGACGTGCTGGCCGATTGTGAAGTGGTTCCAATGGTCAATCAGGTGGAATTCCATCCGTTGCTGACCCAGCCGGAGCTGCGCAATTTCTGCCGTGAGCATCGTATCCAGCTGGAAGCATGGAGCCCGCTGATGCAAGGCAATCTCGACCTGCCGCTTTTGTCCGAGCTGGCCGAAAAATACGGAAAATCGCCTGCACAGATCGTGCTGCGCTGGGATGTGCAAAAAGAAGTGGTGACGATTCCGAAGTCGATTACCGCTTCACGGATTGCCGAGAACGCGAATGTGTTTGATTTTGTCCTGTCTGCCGAAGACATGGAACGAATCGACGGGTTGAATCAAGATAAGCGCTTTGGTCCCGATCCGGATCATATCAACTTTTAGATAGGTATCAGGGAAAAGCCGGTCCGATGAAGGGACCGGCTTTTTCCGTTGCTTTCCTACCGAATGTCGCCAGGCGAATTAATGATTTTCCATCCTGCATTCGGGACAAGCTTCACGGTAACATAGGCTTCCTGGCTCTCTCCTGTGTCACCAAGCGGAACGGTGAACAGATATGTTTTCGTGCTCGGACGCTCGAAGGAGAGCGAAACCTTGGCTTTTTCCCAATCGAGCAAGCTTCCGAAATCACCATCCACAACCGCTACCTTGTTTTGATACAGCTCAAAGCCGGCTTGATCAAAGTAGAAGCTGCTGGCTTCCTTTGTATAAACCTGTTCAAACGCAGCGACGATTTTCTCCTTTGTAGAGAACGCATCATTCAGATAGACATAGGGGATTTCCTTGAACACGAAGGCTTTGGTCGTTGTTTTTGCGGATTGAACCTGCCAAAAGATTTTTTTTGCCTGGATCGCCATCGACAGCACGATTTTTTCATCCATTTGCCCAGCGGGCTTAACGGCCGCTGCCGATGAAGGCTGAGCAGGAGCGGTTGGTGTCGTGGCAAAGGAAGTGAGCGGAGTAAGGGAAAAAAGGGCAGAAGCAAGTAGAACAGAAGTAACTCCAAATTTTTTCATTGCAGGGATAACCTCTCTTTATCAGGAAATATTTCATGAACTATGACGATTGAGAGGCAGGCAACGCTTCATAAAAAATAATAAACAGTTGGAAGATCATGTGAATTGTTTGCACAAGTGGGATTTTGTATCGATGGATTCGCAAGATCGACATCCAACATCATAACAGGAGGTGAACATCATGCAATTGCAAACGAATCGACTGATCATTCGTGAATTCACATGGGAAGATTGGCCGGCCGTTCACGCCTATGCGTCCGACCCTGAAGTCGTGACCTACATGATCTGGGGGCCGAATCGAGAGGAGGAGACAAAGGTGTACGTGCAAGAAACGCTCGCCCAAACAACAAGACACCCAAGGCTGAACTACGATCTTGCGGTGATCGAAAAAGAAAGCAGCCGTTTGGTTGGCGGCTGCTCTTTGAACGTATCGGGCTCCAATGCCGAGTTTGGCTATTGCTTTCATCGCAGCAGCTGGGGAAGGGGATACGCCACGGAAGTTTCCCGCGAGCTGCTCTCTTTCGGCTTCGAGCAGCTTCAGTTGCATCGCATTTATGCGACATGCAGACCGCAAAACATCGGATCGATGCGCGTATTGGAGAAGCTTGGTATGAGAAGGGAGGGGCACCTTCGCGAGCACTTTTGGGCCAAAGGCGCGTGGCAGGACTCGTATCTCTATGCCATTCTTGCGACGGAATTCAAGGTAGCGCAGCAATCGATTTCACAAACGTGACCCGATCCTGTCCTTCGCCTGCATGGTTGGACGTGACGGCGATGCCATCCACCTGTTTATCCCCTTCTTCCATCTCGAATCCCAAGCGGGTATGAAACTGGATGGAGCCTTTGTTAACCGGGGAGGTGATGCAACGAACCGTGTGACAGCCACGTTGGGCAACCTCCTTGAAAAAAAGCTGGTACAGCTCATGCCCAAGCCCGGATTTCCGCTTGTCAGGATGAACGCCGACAAAATGGATGTACGCCTCGCCGGGATTGGTTTGGGACAAAAAACCGACGAGAAAGGCAACGATCTCTCCCTCTTCTTCCATGATGAAGCTGGTCGGCTGAAAGTGTTCAAAAAAGAGCCGGGGCAGCATGCCTGCCATTTGCCTGCCGCCCCACCAGTCATTGATAAATCCTGATATGATAAGGTAATCTTCTACGCGTGTGTTGCGAGTGGTCCGCATATACTCATTCCTCCTGGTGCCGTTCTAGTCTTCTTTCGTTTCAACAAGATTTTGTCGCACCTTGTTCAAACAGTTGCTGCAAATACAAGCTTTTCGCAGTTTCTCGGGAGGGACGAGGGCAAAAATCTCAGCGGGAAACTGCTCTTTACTGCACCAGCACGATCCTTCCGGGATTCCGGCCAGATTGCCGCAACGATTCTCGGTGCTGCAGATGGGACAAAGCTGTTCGTGAATCGCGTCTTTGGTCATGGAACTCACACTCCCTGTGCAATAGATTTGTAAGCTGACAACGGTCACCATTGATCATGAGTCGAAAAATGGTTCACTGCCGATTTGACAATGGAGATGAAACGATCAAAGGGTATCTTCCCAAGCACGTTCTTCAGCCGTATGTTTGGCTCCATTTTTCTAGAAAAGGGGTAAATTTTTTATCAGGCTTCACGATATATCGTTTTTCTTTTAGTAAAGCCCACGCTTGCTGAAAAGAGGATAATTCTTCAGAAAGGTGCCATAGAATCAGCAATGCAGATCGGGACATTCCTTGATGGCAGGTTACGACAACTCGTTTTCCTTCCCGTAGCCTTTGAGTCAACATTGCTTTTGCTTCAGGAAGGACTTGCGTGGCTTCCTCATAATTTCCGTCTTGAAAAGGAAATGACAGATATTCAACCTCTTTCGGTATATAAATAATCCGGTTGCTGGGGCGGTGATCTCGCAAGTCAATCCAGCAATCGATTCTTGTGGCGGGACCATTGAGGAAGGTTCCTTTCCCGTTTAGATTTCGTGCCTCAGTCACTCCATACAAAAGGTCATCAATATCATCTTCACCTCCCAAGTAAAGCCTATCAGGAAAAATCTCTGAATATCCAAACTTGTTATCCCAATCAGGGGGGTGATGCTTCATATGAACAACCCGCTCCCATTCGGTTTTGGTTCCTTTCAATCTGATTCCCCCTTGGTTTATCAACTTTAACTC
>JBLNEJ010000323.1:0-5280 GCA_050262535.1 Clostridia bacterium | reverse complement strand
GCCGGAATGGCCATAGCAAGAAAACCGTGACGTCCGAATATGGCGAGGTTGACCTTTCCATTCCCCGTGACCGCTTGGGCGAATTCGAACCGGCTATTGTCAAAAAGCATCAGACACAAGTAACGGGGACTGAGGATCAGATCGTCTCCATGTACGCGAAAGGCATGAGCACACGCGATATCCAAGACCATCTTCATCACCTGTAAGGGATCGAAGTTTCCCCGACGCTCATTTCCAATGTAACGGCGAAACTGCTGCCGCTGATTAAGGAATGGCAAAATCGCCCGTTGCAAAGCGTCTATTCGGTTGTGTTCATGGATGCGATTCATTTCAAAGTCAAACAAGACGGACAAATCATCAACAAAGCGGCTTACATGGTCATTGGCATCGACCTGGAAGGGTATAAGGATGTGCTGGGGATCTGGATTGGCGAGAACGAGTCGGCCAAGTTCTGGCTCAGTGTCTTGACCGATTTGAGAAACCGCGGCGTTCAAGACATCCTCATCGTCTGCGTAGACAACCTGAAGGGTTTCAGTGAAGCGATCGCCGCTTGCTATCCGCACACGGAGATTCAAAAATGCATTATTCATCAAATTCGTAACTCCGTCAAATATGTGTCGTACAAGGATTTGAAGAAGGTTACCTCGGCTTTACGTCCAATTTATACCGCCCCAACAGAAGAAGCTGCCTTACTGGAAATGGATCAATTTGAGGCAGCCTGGGGCAAGCAGTATCCCCTGATTGTACGATCTTGGCGAAACAACTGGGATGAATTGGAGACCTTTTTTCAGTACTCGCCAGAGCTGCGCAAGCTTATTTATACGACCAATATGATCGAGAGTTATCACCGTCAATTGCGAAAAGTCACGAAAGGGAAAAGCATCTTTCCAAACGATGAATCGTTGCTCAAAATGCTTTATTTGGCGACCATGGACGTCATGCGGAAGTGGACGGGGCGTGTCCAAAACTGGGGGCAAATCCTCCTCCAATTGACGGTACATTACCCAGAACGGGTACAGGTTCGATAAAGGGCTTTACATGGAGGGGCGGGCATGATAGGCTGAACGGCCTTGCGATGTGTGGTTTTCCTCATCGCTCACTCGCAAGCAGTCATGCCCGCTAGAGGCTCCGTGTCAAGCCCGACACATGAAGTGTCGATTTCACGTTTACACAAAATTCTTGACAGACTCTTGGATTCCAGAAGGAGGGCATCGTTGTTGTTGAAACTCATTATTAATGAAGAAACAGTTTCATTTGAGTTGCTGTCACCAAAAATGGGGAATGGGGACAAATTGGGGACACTCTGGTTCAGAACGTCCCCAATTTGATCAAAATAGAACAGAATGCGAACAAAACAAACGCTGATAGTACAGCTTTTCTCTATCTACTTCATACCTATTCAGAACGAGTCTACCAGCCTGCCAAGCTGGTAACGTTTGGGTTCGATTCCCATCACTTTGAAAAATCAAGGCTTTTTTATTTTTGACGGTTTGTCACCCCCTAGTGCGACACTGCCTCCACTTCAGCAAAATCTTTACCCCTGGGGAACAACTCACGGAGAAGTCCAGTGGCATTATCGTTGGTGTCTCGTTGTCACGAAGAATAGGGATCGGCAAAGTAAATGTCTGGGGCATGCTCTGACTCCAATCGTTCATGGCAGACACATTCTTTCCCACAATCAACAGATTTGTACCCGATCTGCATTCCAAGGCAATAAACCAACTACCATTACAGACTTGTCCGCGTAGCGATCAACTATTATGGGGTATCCTACCATAGTCAAACCAAACCTCTAAAAACCTTGGGACGAGATCACCCGAACGGTCAAGCTGCATAAATAAAACCTCCCCATTCCCCCAAGAAAACAATACCGGACATGCATCCCCCCATCCCCGCATAAAGTAAACAGAAGATGCTTGCATGGAGGGTGACATGGACGGCCAATTCTGGACAGGATTCCTGCAAATTCTCTTGATTGACCTGGTGCTCTCAGGGGATAACGCTGTCGTGATCGGCATGGCTTGCAGAGGCTTGAAGCCGAGTGACCGCAAACGTGCCATCTGGTATGGAACATTGGGTGCGATCTTCTTGCGCGTGGGGTTTACCGGACTGATTACATGGATGCTGGACATCCCGCTGGTCAAGGCGGTTGCCGGCGGGCTTTTATTGTGGATTTCCCTGAAGCTGTTGTTTGAATCAGAAGAGGAACCATCCGAGGTGACGCAGAGCCGCAATGTGGGGCAGGCCGTCAAAACGATCATTTTGGCCGACTTCATCATGAGTCTGGACAATGTGCTGGCAGTGGGAGGCGCAGCTGGCGGCGATCTGATGCTCGTCCTGTTTGGTCTTGGCTTCAGCATCCCTCTGCTCATGTGGGGAAGCGCGTTGATTGCCCGGCTGATGGGCCGGTTTCCAATGCTCGTTGCATTGGGAGCGGCGATATTGGCGTATACGGCGATGGACATGTTTTTGGCAGACCCTTACGTGTGGAAAATCGCCAACCCGTACTTGTTTAATCAGGCGTTGCTCCCGGTGCTTACAGCTGTCGCTGTATTTCTGGTCGGTCATTTTAAACGAACTGGCACCTAAAAAGGCCGGTTTTTTCTTCTTTTGGGAAATACTATAGCAACAGAGCTTTTGGCAAAATAGACAAAGGAGCAGATCATGGGATGAAGTCGGGAAAATTATTGCTTTGGGGACTGTGGGACACGGTATACCAGCGCTGTACCCGTCTAAAGTATGTGGACAAGGGACGAAACATTTTCCGCATCGTAAAGGTTCCTTACCGGGGGGAGACGCTGGTTACGTCTGACAATCAGCAAATTTGTTCGGGTGACCTGATTTTGCGACTGCATATCCATAATTATTTGTTTGCCTGCGAATGCAACGGCATTGCCGATGAAACACGAGTTGTCCTGCGGTTGCGCCGCCTGATCGTCAGCTCGCTGCCGCAGTTGGCGCTGTATCTGGCCACCTTGCCGCAGTCGCAGCAAATCAAGGGGGTCGTGGGAACGACGATGCTGAATAAAGGGGTGGAGCAGATCGGTTTCACCGTATCGGATGTTCCGATGACCTGGTTTTTTCGCTACAAGCGGTGGTATTTGAAATATTTGCTGCTGGCCATCCATCCGAATGGGCGGGAGCGGATCAAAAACTACAACAAGCGGACAACGTTGAAGCGCGTGTATATGTCCAAAGAAGAGCTGTTTCGCCGCTATCTGCCATCTTCTTGAAAAGGAGAGTGAAGCCAGATGGGCAAGCGCGTGCTGATCGTAACAGAAGAGTGGGCGGGAAGCGGCCATTACATGGCAGCGCTTGCCTTGAAGGAAGCGCTAGAGGAACATCCCCGTCAGATGGACGTCACGTTAATCTGCGGATTGGCAACAGCCAGCCCGATGCTGCGGAGAATTTCACGTTCCAGCTATTACCGGAGCCTGGAGCACTTTCCAGCATTGTGGGAGAAGCTGTACAACCGTGAAGTGACGGCGTTAACGCGTACGCTGCAAAAGCCGCTTGCCAAGCTGATCGGCAAGCGGCTTTTGGACCGGGCGATTGAGCTGACCGGACCCGATCTTGTAATCAGCACACACGCCTATTGCCTTGCTGCCCTTGTACAAGCGAAGAGGAAGGCGAGCAAGCCTTTTCAATTGCTGGGCGTGTTGACTGATTACCATGTGCATCCGTACTGGGTACACCCGGAAATGGACTATTATTTGGTAGCTCATCCGACGTTATCCGACAAGCTTGTCAACGGATGGGGTGTCGAGCCGCGGCGTATTCTCAGCTTTGGCATCCCACTGCGACCCGTGTTTTTGCGGGAACAGACGCGGACCAAGCTGGAGTGGAAGGCAGCGCTTGGACTTGGAGCAACTCGTTTTTGTGTGCTGCTTTGCGGAGGGACAGACGGTCATGGGGAGCTCGATCTTGTTGTTGCGAAACTGCTTGAGACAAGCGCGCCGCTCGATCTTGTTGTCATTACGGGCAAAAATGCCAAGTTGTATCAGGAACTAAACACAAAATGGAGTCAGCTTAAGTCTGAACATCATGTATACATATTAGGATACGTGGAAACGATCTGGGAATGGCTAGGGGCAGCAGATGTAGTGATTTCAAAGGCAGGTGGACTCACCTGTTCGGAGGCGCTGGCAATGGGGACCCCGGTAATACTGTTTCAGCCGTTGCCAGGTCAGGAACGGCAAAATACACGGTTTCTGGTCGACCAGGAGGTTGCCCAGTATGCAGCGTCCATCGATGACATCCAGATGCTGCTGAAGCGGCAGCAAGCAGTTGGACAAGCTTCCCTTGCGGCGCTGACCCAAAGGATGCAAACGATTGGTCGGGCTGATTCAGCTTTCATGACAGCGAACTGGATTGATCGCCTGGATACGGTACCCCTGGAATCAGCGGGAGTGAATCGGTTGAACTGATGGAAGATTTTATCGTTGTGTCGGGTGAATGAAGGATGGAGAGCTCACACATATTAACTCTACAAACATCAAGGAGGTGACAACCACAATGGCAAACAACAATTCTAGCAACAATTTGCTGGTACCTCAAGCCAACCAAGCGCTGGACCAACTGAAGTATGAAATTGCTTCCGAGTTCGGTGTACAACTTGGGGCGGACACGTCTTCCCGCCAAAACGGTTCGGTTGGGGGCGAAATTACCAAACGTCTGGTAAGCTTCGCTGAACAACAACTGGCTGGTCGCGGCTAAGGAAGCGCGAAGTTCTTGGTTTTGTTCCCCTGATCCAGGGTGAACGGACAAAAGAATACTTGGCTGTGGAAAGGGTCCCAGGTGGGGCCCTTTCTTTTGCGCCTCCCCCTGATAAACAAATGCCATCCGTCCAAACGCGCGTCGGCATGGGCGTGGTGATCCGATAGTAATTCCACTAGGTGCTTCATGAAAGCAACATCAATAAAATCCCACCAATCGACTCATACTAGATGAGAGGGGGGATTTTTTTGTTAGGTTTGGTGATTATTGGAGTTATTTTGCTGTTATTGCTGATCATCTGTCTTACGAATTTACGTATTTTTGTGACGTACGGACGGATTGGTGAAAATGACCAGCTCGTCATTGAGGTAACGGCGTGGCGGAAGCTGATTTATTACAAATATGAGGTTCCCCTGTTCAAATTGATCGGGGGACGGGACGGGCCAACGGTTTCACTAAAGGTGGAAAAGGGGCTTGAGGAGCCGCTGCAGGAAAAAAAGCACAGCATCGACGCCCCGCAAGTTAAGCGTTGGTATCACAATTATATGGACATCTTGAAACGAA
>JBLNEJ010000322.1:0-6246 GCA_050262535.1 Clostridia bacterium | reverse complement strand
CTCAAGAAGCTGCCTTCGCTTGATGGTCAGGTAACGCCGAATACCCGGCTGTTTTATATGGAGACGATCACGAACCCGTTGCTGACGGTAGCGAACATGCCGTTTTGGATCGCGGAGGCGAAAAAGCACGGGCTTGTTACGATGATCGACAATACGTTTGCAACGCCCTATCTTGTCCGTCCGTGCGAATTGGGGGCAGATATGGTCGTACATAGCGCAACGAAATACATCGGTGGGCACAGCGATGTAACGGCAGGTGTGCTTGCAGGAAAATCAGCTTTGATTCAACGTGCTCGGGAAATTGTAAGCAATTACGGCGCTTCGCTCAGTCCGTTTGAAGCGTGGCTCGGTGCTCGCGGAATCAAGACGATGGCGCTGAGAATGGAACGGCAATGCGACAATGCGCAGCAAGTGGCGGAATTCCTGAACAATCATCCTGCTGTCAAGCAGGTTTACTACCCGACGGACGATGACGTGGCCTTTTTCCATACGGCGAAAAGAGGGGCGATGATTTCGTTTTGCCTGGCTGACGAATCCAAAATCTATGAGTTTTACCGCAGGCTTTCGTGGATCGCGTTCGCGCCATCACTTGCAGGGGTTGAGACGACCGTTTCACATCCGGTCACAACCTCACACCGTGCATTGACACCCGAACAGCGTGAAGCAACGGGGATCACGTCCGGGCTGGTCCGACTGTCTGTCGGCATTGAGGCGGCAGGCGACATATGCGCCGAACTGGGACAAGCACTTACCATCTAGCCACTACCCGCGACCTGTTCGATACCGATGCAGGGAGCGGGTATTTTTCTGCAAATGATGCCGCCGTGTGACCTTTTTAGCAAACAATGCGTCAACCTAGTAGAAAACAGCGAGGTTGGAGGAAGAGGGATGGGTATGGCGATCAAAGAGGGCGAAGGTGAAGTGGCATCCCCTTCGATCCAAAAGACCGTCTATTATGAGTCGCGTGACTTTACCGAACTCTATGACGAGTTTTTTGATCGGGTGAACCGATATTTGCGATGCAGGGTTAACAATTCTTGGGATGCCGATGATTTGACAACGACTGTATTTTTAAAGGCGCTCGAAAAGTTTGATCAATATAGCAGAACAAGTCCGTTTGCCTCCTGGATCTTTCGCATTGCGCACAATACCTTCGTTGATTTTGTGCGCAAAAAGCGGGAAATCCCGACCGAACAAGATGAACTGTTGTATGGCGAAGTGGATGAAACGTGGCAGCCGGAAGCACAAGCGTTGACAAACGAGGAAATTCAGCTTTTGCAAGAACGGATGGAAAAGCTGAATCAGGATCAGCGGGACGTGCTCACGCTCCGCTATTTTGCTGATCTTAAAATCAGTCAGGTGGCAGAAGTATTGGGACGAACAGAGTCCAGTGTGAAGATGATTTCGCACAGGGGGCTAAAACAGTTGCAAAAAATGTATGGGGGGGGAGACCGTCATGAGATTTGATGATCCATTTCATCCAGAAGACCAACAGGATCCTACGATTTCCCAATTGCTTTGCCACCTGAAGAAATTGCGGACGTCCGTCCCCGTGAACTATGAGCTGAAAGGAGAATTGCGCAAAAAGCTGCTGGAGCGGATGCGGCAAATGGAACTGCATGCAGCATCGCAAGCGTCAGGAGCGGCTATGCCTCGCAAACGCCGTGAGCTTTGGTGGTATTCCGGGGGCATTTTGATGCTCGCCTTGGCGATGTTCATGTGGCTTGGGACAAGCGCAACAATCCGTTACTCCGCGGAAGCGCTCGTTCTCCCAACGGGCGTAACCAATGTCACCTTGTCCGCAACCGCCAATCGCTTGGCGTGGGTTTCTCAGAAAGGTATGCTTGAGTTACGGACAGTCCACGATGAACAGCAGAAGCGACAGCTAAGCAAATACCAGCTGCCGCGAACCGAAGGCAGCTACCAGGAAATCGCATTTGCCCATAATGACGAGCAACTGACTGCGATCGAACAGACGAAGGACGTAACACGCATCTGGATCGTAACTGTAAGTGATGGGGCAATACAGGCAAGCAGTCGCCTGCTTTATGAAGGTAAAAATGTCGAGCTGCAAGGTGCAGCCTGGTCACCCGATAATTTATATGTCGCGTTTACCAAGATTGAGCATGGGAAAAAAGAAATCTGGTTGACGAGCACAATTTCCTCGGAAACGAAAAAACTGACGGAGGGAAGCCAGGCTGCTTGGTCTCCGGATGGAACGAGGGTTAGTTTCGTCAACGAAAATATCGTTTCCGTCATTGACCTGCCCACAGGCAAAATTTCCCGGTTGAACCAGGGGGAGTTCCCTTCCTGGCAATCAGCTGACCGTCTGACCTTTACTGCGCCAGATGGTACGTTGGCTGAATATACGTGGGCAGAGGAAGTGACGCAAACCCATACGCTTATGCTGCCGAATGGATACGAAACCGGTATCGTTCAGGCAAGCTGGACCCATGATGGGGACCACGGTCTCATCAAAAAGAAAGAGAAAGAACAGGTCCAGATTGCACTGTTGACCGAGAAATGATGGAATCATAGTTGAAGGGAGAGAGCGGCTTGAAAAGAAAAAGATGGTGCGTTCTTCTTCTTCTGCTTGCTGTCAGTTTCAGCATGGTGATCCCTGTTGCTTATGGTTCTGCTGACGGACAAGTTGAGATGTCCCTTGATTTTCCGCTTGGCGGCATCATCAAATACAACCAATGGACGCAAGTGAACGTCACGCTGGATAACCGTGGTGAAACTATCTCAGGTCACCTCGAGCTTGCAGAAGAAGAAGCACCCAGTCAAACAAAGGCCAGTATCCGCCAACCGTTCCAGCTGCAGGCTGGCGAAACCAAACAAATCAGCTTCCCAATTCCGAGCGAAACGCTGCAGCAGTTGAGCCCGGCTATGATGCGTGTTGTTAGTGACGGGAAAATACTGGTGGAAAAAAAGCTGTTGCGCCCGAATTTCCGTGACAGCAGTGTCATTGCAATCATTGATGATAATCCGAATGCATTCCACTTCCTAACTTCCATTACAATGGATGAAATGCAACGGCAGAGATATTCGATTGAACGGTTGAAACCCGAGCTTGTTCCGACAGAATCCTGGCTCTTGAAAAATGTGGACATTCTGGCGATTGGAAATATCGATTCGCATCCATTCAATGAATACCAGATTGAGGCGATCAAGGAATGGGTCGTACGGGGTGGCGTTTTGCTTCTTTATGCAGGTGAGAAGGGAAGCGGCCTGTTGCCGGCTTTTTCCGAGCAACTCAACCTGGATTTGACTAAGCCTGCGATTCGCACCGATCTAGGGGAATTTCTTGCTTTGACCCGGAAACAAACGCTGCCAGCCGATCGCGTCAAGGTATATGACGAGCAGAAGCCGATGTTTTTCAGCAAACCGACCGGTGCGGGAATTTTGCTGTATGCGAACTACGATATCGATGCGGAGCCGTTTGCCTCTTGGCAATACAATCGTGATATGTGGCAACGGGTGTTCTCCGAGCATAAAGTGCTGGATCGGTTGGAGCGTGCCTACGAACAATTCGCGGTTGATGGTGCAGCCCTGCAGCTAAGCCAAAGAATGCCTGGCGTCCGCATACCGCAAGCGAGCTGGATCATGCTGATCTGGGCGATTTATATTCTTGTGATCGCTCCGCTATTATATCTTGTGTTAAAACGAATGGATCGGCGTGAATGGACGTGGGCGATTATTCCTGCCGCGGCCATTTTGCTGACGTTGGGCGTCTATTTGATAGGGCGCCCGTTCGTCGTGAAAGAAGATAGTGCGTACAGCGTCAATCTGATCAAGATTTTGGACGAGAAAATGGCAGAGGTGCAATCATCGGCTTCGTTTTTGACCGTGTCGGGGGGAAGCTACGAAATCGAGGCTGAGGCTGGGTTCAATGCCGTTCCGATCCGTTCACACCCTCATGGAGGTTTTGTCGCAAACGGAGAATGGCGCCGGGAGAAAGATGACAAGCAATGGCTCCGATTTGAAAATGTTCCGTATTTGTCCGTTCGTCAGGCAACTGCTTTGGGGATGAAGGACGGCATGGGTTCGTTCGAAAACCGGCTGTCCGTGGATCAGGATAGGATCAGCGGAGTAGTCAAGAACCAGACAGCATATCCGATGGATGAGTTGATCTTGCAAATCGGGAAACAGCGTATTTCGCTCGGGGTGCTGGGGCCAGGCGAGCAAAAGCAGGTCAACGCCAAGCTTGACCGCCACTTTTTGTCCCAATCATCCGTCCGCACCGTCAAGGATCGGGAAAAACTGACGGAAGAAGAAAAAGCAGAGCTGATGAGAAAAGCGATGCAATTCAATTCTTCCTACACCGTCCGGTTGGTTGGGATCAGCTCGACGCCGTTGCCGATTCTCCAGCTGAAGCAGGCGAAGGACGTTCGCTATTGGAACGTGTTCACCCAGGATGTAAAGCTTGCGCCATCTTCAACAGGGAAAATCATGTACCCGTACGGAACACTCGCTGCGGACACAGTGAAGGATGTAGGCAATGTGTATTACCGGGATGATATGTGGGAAATCGAAAACGGGAGCCTTACGTTTTCTTTGGCCGTCAACCGTGCACCAATCCATGTGACAAAGGTTGAGATCCCACTGGATCAAAGCGTGTATCGCCCGTTTACCAAGGAGATTTTCCACGCAAAGAGCGCACGCTGGCAGCCGATCGAAGGCGATAAGCCTTTGATCCTTGAGCAAGGGCTGGATGAATATCTGACAGGGGAAGGCAAGCTGCTCATTCGTTTCAGCAATCCCGAGAACACGGCGCTCTCCATGCCGGAGCCCTATTTTCAAGTGGAAGGGGAGGACGATAAGCGATGATTCGAACGGAGAATTTAAGCAAGCAATACGGCAAACAGGAAGCGCTTAGCGATCTGAACCTGTCTATTGAAAAAGGGCGCGTCTTCGGGTTTATCGGACCGAATGGAGCCGGGAAATCGACGACGATGATGATTTTGTCAACCTTGCTGGCCCCCTCATCCGGCAAGGCGTATGTGTCCGGATGGGATGTGGAGAAAGAACCGAAGCGGGTAAGACAGGCGCTTGGGTATATGCCTGACTTTTTTGGCGTCTACGATAATTTGAAAGCAACGGAATACCTGGATTTTTATGCGGGTGCTTACCATATCCCCGCAGCACATCGCAAGTCGCTCATTGCAGATCTGCTCGAGCTGGTGAACTTAACTCACAAGGCAGACGCGTATGTCGATTCGTTGTCGCGTGGGATGAAGCAGCGGCTTGGTCTCGCCCGTTGTCTTGTGCACAGTCCTGATGTCCTCATTCTTGACGAGCCGGCGTCAGGGCTTGATCCACGGGCACGTATCGAAATGCGCGAAATTCTCAAGCAGCTGCGCCATATGGGGAAAACAATCTTGATCAGTTCCCACATTTTGCCTGAGCTGTCCGAGCTTTGCGACGAGATCGGTGTCATCGAAAAAGGGCGGCTGATTGCATGCGGTTCAGTCGATGAGGTGAGTTTGACGCAACGAGGAATCGCCGTCATGATGGTCAGGGCGCTCGGAAACATGGAGCAGGCGAAGCAGACGTTGCAGCAATCTCCATATGTAAAGCGGCTTGATTTCAAAAATGATCATTTTCGGTTCCAGTTTACCGGGACGGAGATGGATAAGGCCGAATTGCTGCAAGCCCTGATTATGGCCGGTGTGACCATCAGCTTTTTCGGGGAATCGAAGGAGAATCTGGAGGATGTTTTCCTGGCTATCACGGAAGGGGTGGGCAACTGATGAAAGCCTTTTTCACCAATCCGTTGATCGTGAAAGAAATGAGAGAACGTTTCCGCTCCAAAAAGAGCTTCTGGATTCTCGGCCTCTATTTATTTGTCATGGGGGCGATCCTGCTCGGCTTTATTTACGTCGATCAGTTGGAAAAACGAGTGACACCGGGAGAGAATCGGAACTGGTTTATTCTCATTGCAGCAGTTCAATACGGGATGATCTGCTTTCTCGCTCCCGCACTATCTGCGGGTACCATTAGTGGCGAAAGGGAAAGGCAGACGCTGCATGTGCTGCTTACCACACAGCTGACCCCGTTATCCATCGTTGTCAGCAAGCTTTTTACATCGCTAGCGTTCATGTCGGTTTTGATTTTGGCCTCATTGCCGCTTTACAGCTTTGTGTTTCTGTTCGGGGGAATATCGCCGCAGCAATTGGCGACGTTGGTCCTGTTTTTTGCGGTGAATATGTTGTTCTTCGGTTCGGTCGGTCTGTTTTGTTCGAC
>JBLNEJ010000321.1:0-3397 GCA_050262535.1 Clostridia bacterium | reverse complement strand
CTTGCGTAAAATGCGGAAGCTGCGAGCGACTTGTTGTCAGCGATTACGATCAAAGCCGTTTCGTTAGCAAATTGCTTTTCGTCCCACTCAACCGGAGTAACGGCTTCGTTTCGTTTCCGGGATAGCGAGGCAGCGATTTGCTCAGCATCTTTTTTGTACGCTGGCGCATACATGATTGTCAGCGGAATCAGCTTGTCATTCTCTCTTTGCATGAATGGCTGCGGATAAACGCCGATTTCGGCTGGCGTGCTGGAGGAAAAGTCCCAGTTGTGATAATCCCAGCGAATCACATCACCTGCCTGTACGGGATACTCCGCTGCGCCGATATCAGACATGATACCGTTGACATAAAAAAACCAGTCCAGCTTCTTGCTGCTGCTGTCACCTACCCGATAGGCAGACGCCAGCCCTCCGATCGATTCGACGAACGTCCCGTTGTAGGACGTTTTGATTTCCCCACCGTGTCTCTTCAAAATATCCATCACCGTATCGCCTTGCTGAATCGGGGCAACGGTATGAATCATTTCCGTCTGACCATAGTCGCGTGTCACCCATAACGATACGGCTGGCGTCCCCGTTGGAAGCTGCTGTGCTTTTGATCCGCCTTCACCGGATGTTGTCTGCGTCGATCCGGCTTCCGTGGTGCTACGATACCAGAAAAGTCCGGTCACGGCTGCACCGAGCAGGAGCAGAACAAGTGAAAGCAGCAGCAAATCTTTGCGTTTCATGGTATTCCCCCTATCTAATCATGAGCAAGCGATAAAGGAGCGCTGCCGCCTCTGCCCGCGTGACACCTGCTTTGGGGATAAAGCTTTTGCTTGCAGTCGTACCAAGCAGCTTCTTTTTTTGCAAATCCTTCACTCCAGCCTGTGCCCAGCCGCTTACTTTCGCCATTTCAACGGAAACGGCTTGCCCCGCCGTATATGTTTTTTGCCAGCCATATTTGGCGGCCAACCGAGAGGCGATGACAGCCATTTCTTCGTGCGTAATGCCTTGATTCGGACGGAACTGCCGGTTGCTTCCTTGCATCAGACCGAGTGCCGCAGCTTTTTCCACATAAGGCGCTGCCCAATTGTTGGAAGAAACATCATGAAACATCCCTTGAGGATGGGCGACCGGCATCTCACCGATGGCCCGCAGCAGCAGCGAGGCAAATTGAGCGCGCGTCACAGCAGCATCCGGATTCATACGCGAGGAGGAAACACCTTGCATAAAGCCGTTCTTCACCAAGTAAGCAATTTCCTTGTACGCCCAATGGCTGTGCTCAAGGTCGTACAGCCGATTCACCTTTCGATTTCCCGATTTCTCCCGCATGGAGAACAAATAGGTGCCACCACGCTTCAGATCCGATAGTCCAAGCATGGCCTGTGCTGTGGCAATTTGATTGGCCGGGCCGGTTTTCGTATGTCCGAATGAGCCGTCCGGTTTCTGGAAGGAGAGCAGATTATCTACTGTGTTGCCCCCGCTCTTTTTCCATGCCTCGGGTTTTTCCCCCCAAGCGATCAGCGCGGAGATGACGTTCGCCACCGATTCGACATTGGCTACGCCGCCCTCGTTATAGCCTCCGTTCTCTTTTTGTTCCTTCCGTAAAAAAGCGAGTGCCTTTTTGACCGGTTGCTCTTCTTTGGACATGCCCAATGCCCGAAACGCCAGAAGGGTCATCGCCGTCATGTCAACCCCGCCCTTCTTGGCATCGGTGGCAAACTGGAAGCCGCCATCTGGAAGCTGCTTGGAAACGAGCCACGCTTTTGCCTGTTTCGCCCGCGGGATTTGTTCCCCGGAGACATACAGCGCAATGATGCTCCACACATGCGCATTGATGAGCGATTGTCCATTGCCATCCAGGCTGTCGGCAAACTTCCCGTTGGCAAGCTGAACATCTTTGATCCGCTGAATCAGGTTTGTTTCCCCAAACTGTGCAGGGTCCTCACCAGATGCATCAATCGCCGTGGCAAACCGGGCATAATCCGTTGTTTTCCGTAAATCGAGCGTATGCAAGCGGGCGCGAAGCTCTTTTTGCCAGTGGATCGAGCCGCCCCATTTTTGGGTCTGCACATCCTCTCCCATTAATGACAAAGCGATCAGCGTCCAGTCATCGATGGCGGCTGTACCTTTTGCCTTGTATTTCTGTTCGATTGACTGCACAGCCTTTGCCGACGCTTGCGAGACAGTTGAATTCGCAGATGTTACTGTCGGTACAACGACCAGTGCTGCTGTAATCAATCCCGTGACGAGCAGATTTGTGGTTTTATGAATCAGGTTCATGTTCATCCCCCTTATGGCCAAGCTTCCTGGAAAACGGGAAAAAGTAGGCCGCCATGACGCCGCCTACTCCTACGTTTCCTCAGTAAAAAATTCCGATCATTATTTTACGGCCACTTCTGGCTCCAAGCTCATCATCCTGTATAGGGCCACCACTGCCTCGGCGCGAGTCAATGGTGCCAGTGGATCAAATCGACCATCCGTTCTCCCTTGCAGCCACTTTTGGCCAGTAGCAAAAGCGATCGGCTGTACCGCCCAATCCGGGATCATTTGCTGATCACCGAAAATGTGTGGGGCATCGACGGATTTTGATCCGGTACTTTCCGCAGCGTTTGCCAGCAGCCAAGCAAGCTCGGCTCGATTGATCGGCTTGGCCGTATTGGCAGCAAAATCAGGGATTCCCTCCGTTTGAACGGTTTTTCCAGT
This sequence comes from Clostridia bacterium, assembly GCA_050262535.1. Lineage (GTDB taxonomy): Bacteria > Bacillota > Bacilli > Brevibacillales > Brevibacillaceae > Brevibacillus_D. The sequence continues at coordinate 709 of JBLNEJ010000321.1, read as the reverse complement.
CAAACGGCTGATCAGCAAAATCGCCTCCGAACGTTTCAAATGGGCTTGCCAATCAAATTGTTCAGCAGAGCGTCCTTGAATGATTCCAAGTGCCGCCAATGACGCGATTGGCTCCTTTGCCCAGTCATATGCTTTCGGCAAGGCGGCAACGTCCTGAAATTGCGGTTTCGGCACACCTGCGACAAACAGGTCGCCATTCCCGCGAAAATGCCCCTTTACGTATTGCAGATCGGCATCGGGCTGGACGAGTGTCGACTGAATCCCCCAAGGTTCAGTCTCAGCCGTACGAAAATACAAAACCGGAAGCAGCTCTTCTTGCTGTGTCTCTGTCGGCCATCTGAAAGCAAATGCGGCTGCCCCCTGATCGGATAATGTCAGTCGATAGCTGGATGTAAAGGGGACTACCTCGCTATTCAGATTGCTAATCTGATCGGTTTGTGTTTTCTCATCGTACATCGTGAGCGATAACAGAAGCGGCACTTGGCCGTTCACATCTCTTTGGGGCAGCATGTCTGTGCGCCAGTCGCCTTTGATCATACTAATCTTGCTTGATCTGGACCGGATTTCTTGCCACGCTTCCGGTTCCACCTTCAACTGCCAGCGTGCAAACGATTTTTCTGGAATCGGCACAAGTACCGTAGGCTTCAGATCAAGCAGCAATCCTTTGTACAGATTTGACTGAGCCAGTCGTTCAGACAATTTTTCCAAA
>JBLNEJ010000320.1:0-4677 GCA_050262535.1 Clostridia bacterium | reverse complement strand
CAGCTATATACGTGGGGCGAAGTTGACCGGGACCCACGAACACGTGTTGTCAGCTGCTCGTATATGGCGCTCGTCGACAGCAGCCAGCTACAGGTCCAAGCTGGGGACGACGCAGAGCGTGCGGAGTGGTTTCATATTTGGGACACCCTGTTCGAGGAGAAAAAAACGCACACGGACAACGGCTATGTGTGGGAAAAGTGGATTGAGCTGAAGCTGTGGAACGATGAAGAAAGCCTGTCTGCCATCTTGAAAATTACGAAAACGGTTGACGGTAAGATTGTGAAAACAAAACGGGAGATCGTCGAGTCGAGGGGGATTGCTTTTGACCACGCCACGATGATCTTGTATGGACTGGAACGGCTTCGCAACAAGCTGGAATACACGGACATTGTGTTTCACCTGATGCCCGATCTGTTTACATTGTCCGAGTTGCAGCAGGTGTATGAGGTCATTTTGGGCAAAGAGCTGCTGGCCGCTGCATTCCGTCGAAAAATTGCCGAGAAAGTACAAGAAACGAATGAATATACGAAAAACGCCGGGCATCGTCCATCCAAGCTGTACCGGTATCATGCCGGGTGGTCGGATGTATTCTAGCGTTTGAGCACGGAGGATAAAACGGTGCATAACAAGCAGAAAGGACAAACCAACCGGTCTTCACGGGCACTGATCGCCCAAGAGACGATGCAGATTCTGGAAAATGGATGGTACCAGAACCAATAGAGAGCGCAGGTGGAGATCAAAAGCATGCAGGAAGCAGCAGTCAGGAAGTCTGTCCTTTATCGCCCTGCCGATACGGATGAGGTGCTCGAACAAATCAAGCTGATTCCCAGACAAGCAACGAACTTTCCCTTCATTGAAATCACTTCGGAAACAACACTGGCCGCTGCCAAATGGTTAGTCGTGGATCGACAGGTTGCTCAAACGCTTTGTCTCAACTTTGCCTCTGCCAAAAATCCGGGAGGCGGCTTCCAAAATGGCAGCCAGGCGCAGGAAGAGAGTCTGGAGCGTGCCAGCGGACTGTATCCGTGCATTGCACAGATGGAGGAAATGTACCAATACAACCGCAGCCGTAATACGTGCCTGTATTCCGATTACATGATTTACTCGCCCAAAGTTCCCTTGTTCCGTGATGACCATGACCGGTTGCTTGAAGATCCGTACCTGGTCTCCTTTGTGACTTCACCTGCGGTCAACGCAGGGGTTGTGCGTGAGCGTGAGTCTGAGAAAATCAGGCTCATCGATCGCGTTAAGTGTGACAGAATTGCCAAGATCATCTCGATCGCCGCAGCTTATCAATATCGAGCCCTGACAATAGGCTACGGTCTGGATCGCCTTCAATGGGGGAAGGTGCGGGCGATCATCCAGGAGGTCTTGGGCGATACGGAGATCGAGGTCGTGGTATGTATTCCGCCACCATGAACCAACCAGGGTTCCAAATAGACAGGAGTTGATCAAGATGAAAGAGACGTTCACATTCTTTTGGCAGTCGGATTCGCCCTTTTCCCAATGGTACATGTCGTCATTCCATTTGAATGGCAACAGATTCAATTGTGCAGAACAGGCGATGATGTACGGTAAAGCCATGCTGTTTCAAGATCAGGAAATCGCGGCCAAAATACTTGCCGCTACTCACCCGCGCGAACAGAAAAAGCTGGGCCGCCAGGTTGCGAATTTTTCCACAAAGAAGTGGGAAGCCCATTGCAAGCAAATTGTCTATGAAGCAAATCGTGCGAAGTTCACCTAGAATCCCGATCTGCTTGCTGCCTTGCTCCAAACAAAAGGGACGACCCTCGTCGAGGCAAGCCCGCTCGACACGATCTGGGGAATCGGTCTTGCTGCCGACGATCCCAAAGCACAGCAAAGAAGCAGCTGGAAGGGGAAAAACTGGTTAGGCGAGGTCTTGACCAAACTGAGAGACGATCTGGTGCAGGAAGCTCACCAGGAAAAGTGAAACGTTTTCCCACGCTGCTTTCAAATCATAATAAATCTTTTTACAAAGAGCCGCCTCCACCCTTAATAGGGGTGAAAAACCGGCTTTTTTCCTTTGCTATTTCATCTGTCCTTCGTCATGCTCCCTTACCGTAATCGCTTCCTCAATATTTACTTGCGTCGGGTATGACACTGCGTCATAGTTGCCAAAGATGAACCCGTGCATATAAGGAGGCTGTGTGGAGCCGCTTCTTGGTGGATTCAAATTGTAGAGGTAGGAAAGCACAACAGGAGGAAGCTGCTCCGGCTCGGTTACAAGCAAGGGGGCATGCTTCCCAAAGTGAGAGAACAGCCCGGAAAAAATGGCAAGTCGCCAGTTACTTGCTGGCACAAACGAAAAGGCGTCTCCGCTAGCGGGCTGATTCCGATTCCAGCCAACGCCTGTATACGGATCAAAAAAACGGGCAAATTGCACAGACATTTCATAAGGAGAGGTTCCGGTAATTCGTGTCACACTCCCGCTTAGCGTTCGCCTGACCGTTCTCTCAACCTCTTGGGAAATCGTCGCTTCTGAACCGACAATATATGCATTCATCGTCCGATGCTCGGCAAGGAACTGCCAGACGAGAGGGGGCAGCTCAGTTCTTCTCGTCAGCAAGACGGGTTGCCCTTGATGCATCGCATAGTTCGGGACACACATGCTTTCCAGGTAGGTTTCCCCCGATACAAGAAACAGATTGTGCTGTCCCTGCTCGGACATGGGGGGTAAAGCTAACCGTTCAACCGATACGGCGACCGAAGTCTCGTACGGGTTCTGATTGCCAATCCGCTTCGTAGATAATCCAAGATTTCTGACTTGTTGTTCGATCGTTTCGCTTACAGGACCAATTAATAATACTTGCGGAGTCATATGATTTCTTGTCGGAAGAAGACGAACCATTTCTTGACGCAACGCTTCCGTTAGTTTCTCCCCAACAAGCAAGATGGGGGCATTGTTCGGGTGATGGACCAACGATGCAGCCGTAAATGCATATTGGAACGTATCAGCAGGTGCAAGGACAAGTCCATTTGGTTTCCAGGATACCGTCGTATGTGGAAAGCCGGGATATGCCATCTGCAGTGAGTTAATCATGACGTCTGCATCGTTTTCACCCCAGATTCGTGTCGTGTCTACCGTGTTTCCGCTAAACAATGGGATCACCTCCACTACAGCCTATGTGCTGGCAGCGGGTAGAGTTCCGACGGCAGAAATAAAAGAGGTAAACAGGGATCACTCAAAGGTGCTTTTCACGACGGGCAAATTCTCTTACACTGAGAATGGAAAACATCACAGCATCATTCTACATAAAAAGGAGCTGCCTACTTGTGGAAGACGCAACATCCTTATCCAAGCAACAACCGGGCAAAACATCGCGGCTTTTCGAAATTTTGGCAGTCTCAACCAAGCTCGGACTGACATCGTTTGGCGGCCCCATTGCGCATCTCGGCTATTTTCACAACGAATACATCCGCAAACGGCGGTGGATGGATGAACGAAGTTACGCCGAGCTTGTGGCACTGTGCCAGTTTTTGCCGGGACCGGCGAGCAGTCAGGTCGGCATTGGAATTGGCATGGTCAGAGGAGGACTGCTTGGTGGACTGCTTGCCTGGATCGGGTTTACGCTTCCCTCCGTCCTTGTCCTGTTGCTTTTTGCCTTTCTGCTGCAAGGAATGGATGCCTCCCAAGCAGGCTGGGTGCACGGGCTAAAAATCGTGGCTGTGGCCATCGTGGCACAAGCTGTACTCGGGATGGGACAGAAACTGGCGGCGGACAAAAGCCGCGCCACCATTGCCGTTGCCAGCTTGGTGATAACCCTGATCTGGCAACATGCATTCAGCCAAGTAATCTTGATCGCAGCGGCGGGCGTTCTCGGGGCCATTCTGTATCGGAATGGTTCGCATGAGGATGTTCCGGGTTTTCAAGTTCCGGTTGGCAAGAAGACAGCTGTCATATGTTTGATGCTGTTTTTCGGGCTACTCTTCGCATTACCGCTGATCCGGCAGGCGGTACCGAGCCTCACCATCTCCCTGTTGGACAGCTTTTACCGATCCGGAGCGCTTGTTTTTGGAGGGGGGCACGTCGTCTTACCTTTGTTGGAGAAGGAAGTCGTACCAACAGGATGGATGAGCAAAGCGGATTTTCTGGTCGGCTATGGGGCAACTCAAGCTGTACCCGGACCGCTGTTTACGTTTGCCAGCTATTTGGGCGCGATGATCGCAGGGGTTCCAGGGGCTTTGATCGCGACAGTCGGCATCTTTTTGCCTGCCTTTTTGCTCGTGATCGGGGCATTGCCATTCTGGCATGAGCTACGGCAGCATGCCTGGATTCAAGGAGCGCTGAAAAGCATCAATGCTGCAGTCGTGGGAATTTTGTTGGCTGCGTTGTATCATCCACTCTGGACGAGTGCGATTTTGACAGCCGTTGATTTTGCCCTGGTGTCGGTACTGTTTGTGCTCCTCGTTTTTTGGAAAACGCCGCCTTGGCTTGTTGTTTTGGCAGGGGCTCTTGCCGGCAGCATACTCCAATTCCTCTAATCGTACAGTTCGACAACCAAAGGATCAGCCAGAAAAGAAGGCTGATCTTTTGGTCTACTGAATAACCGAGGGGCCAGGGAAACACGTTCGACCTGATGGGCTACAACCGTGTTTGTTCCGGGAGCGAATGGATCAGCTGTTTCCCGATGAGATTCGCAGAAACCGGCTTTTTTC
>JBLNEJ010000319.1:0-4356 GCA_050262535.1 Clostridia bacterium | reverse complement strand
GACGTATAACCGAGAAGCAGCTCGTATACCACCAGCGGGATGAGCCCGTTGACGAGCATGGTAAAAAGGATGCCACGGATCACGCTTTGTTTGTTCGTCGCCTGTGTCATTGCCATCATGTTCAAGTCACTCCTGTTTTAAACCGACCAACGGTTTGATTTGACTCAACCTTAACATACCGACCGTCGGTTTGTAAAGAGGTCGAGAGAAAAAAGAACAACCGACATGGCCCACACCGTGGACCAAGCCGGCTGCTTTGCCTTTCCCTTATTTCACCTTGCATAAAATATTTACCATAAAACAGAGAATCCCGATGACGGTAATCAACGATGCGATGATGACGATCGGCACGATGAAGGCCAGTTTTCCGCCACTCACGATCTCCATCGCAAGCCCTACCTGGAAAATGGGCATCGCGAGGTTATGAATCCAGAAATGCACTTTGGCTAACTTCGTTTCACCTGCTTGCGGATAGAAATGATAAATAAGCCCAAAAAGTGCCATAGAGACCCAACCCAGCAAATTCAGATGCGCATGTACGCTTGCCAGCTCGAACTTTTGCATGATTCCCATGGTCATGCCAAGCACCACGGCAACTCCGAAATATACTGCTGCGATGCGAAGAAATCTTTTCCCCATTCTTGTCACCCCCTCCCTCCCCTGACATCCACCTAAAATTATGTCTATTACGAAACCGCCAATTTATACGAAAAAAGAAGCAGCCGCACATTTCTGTTCGCGACTGCTTCTTTCCCTAGCTTATTCAAATTCCAGCAAGCCTTTTTTCGCTGCATAGCGGACCAACTCCGGCCTCGTTTTCAAATGCAGCTTTTCCATGATCTTCGTCTTGTGGGTCTCGATCGTTTTGACCGACAGAATCAATTGCTCGGCAATCTCCTTGTTGGAGTACCCCTTGGCGATCAGTGACAAAATCTCCCGCTCCCGATCGGTAAGCACATCGAATTTGCCTTGATCCTCGCCGCTTTGTACCCGTTGGATGAATTCCTGAATGAGCGACTTGGTCGCCGAAGGATACAAATACGCTGCCCCCCCGTAGACCTGCCGGATTGCAGCGATCAGGTCAAAATCGGGTGCACTTTTCAAAATATAGCCTGACGCTCCAGCCTGCAGCACGCGGAACAGGTACTCCTCATCATCGTGCATGGTCAATATGAGAATATTGATCCCAGGTGCTGCTTCCTTTAGCCGGGCGGTCGCGGACAGGCCGCTTTCTCCAGGCGGCATGCTGATATCCATTACAACGACATCCGGCTTGATTTCAAGCGCTTTGTCAAACGCCTCTCTGCCATCGGCAGCCGTTCCCACAACCTCCATATCCTGCTGTGCATTAATCAACATGGAGAGACCGGAACGAACAACCGCATGGTCATCAGCGATGAGTACGCGGATCGACATGAATGGGTTCTCCTTTCTCATCCAGTGGAATGCTGACATGAATAGTCGTGCCCTTCTGCGGCTTAGAGCTGATCTCAACCTGACCGCTGAGCAAACCGGCCCGCTCCTTCATGCCATACAGCCCAAGACCGGTTCCGGCCGCTTCAATCTGATCGAGCGAAAAACCCTTCCCTTGGTCGGCGATCACCATTTCCAGCTTGTCGCCGTGATCGTTGATGTCCACTTGAATTTTATCCGTATCGGCGTACTTGGCCGCATTGGTCATCGCTTCCTGGCAGATGCGATACAGCGTCGTTTCTACCACGGAATCGTACCGGCGAAATTCCCCCGTTATATTCAATTCCAATTCAATCCCGAAAATTTGTTCAAACCGTTTCATATACGACCGAATCGCCGGAATTAAGCCGAGGTCGTCCAATGCCGACGGCCGCAATTCCACCGCCAGGCTTTTGACTTCATTCAGCGCCCGTGCCGTCATCTGCTGAACGGTTGCCAGATGCTCCATAATCTGCTCATCGAGCTGAAGCTGGTCAACGACTTTCAACCCGACCAAAATGCTGTACAGCGCTTGGCCTACACCGTCATGCAGCTCGCGCGAGATCCGCTTGCGCTCTTCCTCCTGCGCGGAAATCACATAATTGGTCATCAACCGCAGGTTACGCTCCCGCTCTGTCTTCTGCTGCTCCGACATGTCGCGCAGCACCACGACCATGGCCGCGCTCGATTTTGGCGGCAAATACGTGGAGCTTGCCATGACGGGAAATTCCTTCCCGGATTTGGTCAACACCTTCATTTCAAACGAAGGTGCCGTCGTTTTTTTCGTAAAGCAATCCAAACAAGTCGCTTCCGCCGCGCAAGTAGCAATTCCCCTGCAAATTTGGCAAAAGTGAAGCTTCCCCACCATTTCCTGGCTGCTCCACTCCGTTAACTGTTCGGCGGCGGGATTGGCCACGACTACAAAGCCCCCATGATCCAACACCAGGATCGCATCCGTCAGATGCTGGAAAATGGAGCGGAGAAGTGAGGATGTTTCAAGGTCCGTATCTAGGTTCTCCAGCCATGCCATCAGCATCCTTCCCCCTTTTCGCACTGTTTCCTTCATCATACCCCATCGGAAGGGAGGAAAAAAGACTGCTGGTCAAAACGATTATGAACGAAGCGTGTCACCTAGGAGGTCTGCAGTCCCAACAATTTTGGCGACTTCATCGGTGAAGGTGCGGATTTGTCTGCACCCGACCAACAAAACACCCCGTATGTGTTCATCTTTCATGACCGGGACGGCTACGACCGATTTCAGTCCTTCCGCCAAGAGAATCGAGTATTCGCTCGGATCATCGCCGCTTTTCGGAAAAAACGAAGGGATGATCATCAAGCGGCCGGAGCGAAGGACGTTGCCGATCATTCCTTTGCGGTTAAACAAGATTTTTTTGTAGCGCTCGTTGCGATTTCCCGATGCATACCGCCACCGCATTTCCTGATCTTCCGTCTCCATACAGGCAAGTGCGGCAAAATCTGTATCGGTTTCCGTTCGCAGTTGACCCAGCACGTCACTGATGGACTCCTTACCGTTCTCCATGCTTTTCCCTCCTAACGTCACGCGTGTGGAAAAGATTTGTTTGTACGACGAAAGAAAAGAGAGGAAATACAATCCCTCTCTCCTCTCCGTCTCTTTTATAACGATCTACCAGGTTCTTACGGGAGGCGATCCAGGAGGCGCATTTACGATTTGATCGTAAATTGGGTAGCCGTATGCCAGCAGCAGCAGCACAATGGTCAACACAATCCATACGCTCCAGCGTTCCAGAAGTGGTACTGCCACCTCGTGCGAGTCACTCGATTCCGCAATCGGGAAGCTGGACTCGCCTTTTGGCGCGAAGAAAGCCAGATAAATCACGATCCCTACCATCAAGACAGCCCCGAAGAAGAGCAGATATCCGCCAATTGCAGCCAATTGCTGATACGGCAGCCAAGACAACGGTGTCGGGTCAGTGCCATATTCCGCAAAAGCGGTACGGCGAGGCGCCCCTTGCAAACCAAGGTAGTGCATGGCACCCGACATGATGGCCATCCCAATCGTCCACAGCATCGTCTGGAAAATCCCTAAGCGATTGATGAATGGAGTCAACGTACGTCCGGTCAATTGTGGAATCAACCAATAGGTTGCCCCAAAGAAGGTCAATGCAACAGTGGTAGCTACGGTCAAGTGAAAGTGACCGGTTACCCAAATCGTATTATGGATAACCGCATTCAACTGGTTACTTGCGTTGATGATACCGCCCGCACCACCAGGGATGAACACGGCCATACCGATGAACGGTGCCAGGAAACGAACGTCTTTCCAAGGAAGCTTGGTGAACCAGCCAAACATGCCTCGTCCGCCCAGCTCACGTCCGCGACGCTCAAATACCGCGAACATGGAGAATGCTGTCATCATCGAAGGCAATGCGACGATCAAGGTCAAAATGACGTGCACAAATTTCCAGTGTGGAGAAATCCCTGGCTCCATCAATTGATGGTGGAAGCCAACCGGTGTCGAGAACAGCAGGAATAGGATGAAGGACAAGCGCGCCAGCGTGTCGCTGAAAATTTTGCCGCCAATCACCTTCGGAATGCTTACATACCAGATCACGTAAGCCGGCATCAACCAGAAATAAACGAGCGGGTGACCGAAATACCAGAACAGTGTACGGCTTAGCACAACGTTAATCGTTGGCACCCAGCCAAGCGACCACGGAATCAATTGGAACAGTACTTCAGCCGCTACCCCAAGCGTTGCAACCTGCCACAGCAGCATGGTCGTTACAGCCATGAAGGTAAACAGCGGCGAGCGTTTGCCTTTATTGGCCTTGCGCCATCTCAGGTACGCTGCGAAAATGGCGAATCCACCGAACCAGGAACCGACAACAATCAGCGCGGCACCGATATAGAAGAGTGGCGACG
>JBLNEJ010000318.1:0-4551 GCA_050262535.1 Clostridia bacterium | reverse complement strand
TTCACAGGTGATGAAGCGAGGGTGGAGGCTACCGCCAAAATCGGCAAGAAAAAGACGAAAGATGCCACTGAAAAAGTCATCTGGGGCTCCGAGAATCTTGAGATTGTTACCGTAGAGGGCGGCAAGCTGGTAGCAAAAGCACCGGGGACCACAACGGTGTGGGTAACTTACGGTGGGAAAACGGCCAAGCTGAATGTTACGGTACGGGATTCTGCGGCAATCCAAAAATTGATCGTGGACAAGAAAAGTGTGAAGCTCGCAACCAACCAAACAGAGCAGATCAAGGCAGAAGCGGTATTGGAAGACGGTACCCGTATTGATGTAACGGATCAGGTGAAATGGTCCGTAAAAAACAAAGAGATTGTCTCCTGCGACGCTGGACTGTTAAAAGGCTTGAAACCAGGCAGTACACGGATCACGATCAAATATCAACAGAAGACAGTGAGCATTATGGTGAAAGTTACAAAATAATAGCACATGACAGTAGTGATTCCAAAATCACCACTACGATCGTAGTAAACTGAAGAATGTTAGAACCGTGCAGACATCGACTCTGTGCGGTTCTTTCTTTTTTTACTGCAGCTGTGATGATAGGCAACATAAGCACTTTCTTCCACAGCAGATTGTTTCAATAAAAGGAGCAGCCTGATCAAACTCTCATTTTATATTCACAAGTGTTCAGCGCACGTCCACACCCTCCGACAGTCAAGTGAATATCGTAAAAGTACCAAGCTTTTAGGAGGGAGTCTTATCATGAAAAAGAATCGTCCCCGATCAGTTCATACACGGAAACAGCAAATCGTAATCACGCCGTTTATGCTTCGAAAAACAGCCCGCGCCATGCTGCCTTTCTATGAGAAAATTGTGAGAGATCGAATCTATGCGATCCGTTGGAGCAGAGCTGTACGAAGAGCTAACCTGAACGAAATGATCCGCTTGCTCAAACAAGTGATCCCACGGTTTGACATCGAGGATTTCGGATTGGCGGCAGACAGCGCCGGCTATGCTGTCGATGTGCCCGTACCGAAACCGGTAGAGCTCTATACGAACGGTACGAGTATCCCGGTATTCGTGCAGGCTCATTTCAATACAAACGCGCACCGCGCTGTAGCCAGGGCGATCCTTCCTCTCTATCGCGCGATTATCAACAGCCAGACTTTTGCAAAAGCGATCGTACAGGCGTTTACGCGCAACCAAATCCACATCTTGAATCGATTGGTGCGCAGTAAGGTGAAATCACGCTATCTAAAAAAGGTAGATGTTGTTCCTTTTGGGTTCCTGATGCGTTTTAAAACACCGTTTGACAAATATCCATACGATAACTCCTTTTTCCTCAATGTGCCTGTCTAATGTTTCGGGGGGTGGAGGGATCAGAACGGTTGGTTTCTCAAGAATTGCAAGTGGAGTAGCTCATGAAAACCATTTGCGCTACTCCACCACTAAAAAAACTTAAGGCAGTACACCGATAGATTTCGGTTTTTCGATCTCATCCAGTCCTTTGGCGTTTTTGATCAAGTCATACATTTCCGGGGTTAAAAAAATAGCAAGTTGTTCATTTCCGCCATATAGTTGATACACGCGTTCCGTGGAGCCAGCTTCTTTTAGAAGACGATTGATAATCGAAAACGTGCGAATGGAGCTTAGCTCCCAAGTATCCACACTTTCAAACTCTTTTTCGGTATAAATCGTATATTTTATCCCGTTAATGGTTATGAAATAGCCCTGTTCGCTGAACTCTTCCCGCAACTCTTTGATTACGACCTTTCTCAGGCGTAATGCGGGGTCGATATCCTCGAGAAAGGTTTTCACACCACCCTCTGCAAGATTCTCTGCATCACAGAAAAAGGCTCTGTTTGTTACGGGGTCACCGAATATGTATCCGCTCCGCTTGGACTCTGCGATGATTTCATTCTTTTGGGATGCATACTGGTAGTAGCCCATTGCATCCAGCTGATCGATCAGGCTTGCTACTTGACTGCTGCTTATCGCTTGCGAATTCTCTGGGGAAGAATCAAACACAGAGATATTCATCAGCATGACTAAAATTGCAGAGATAGAAACCAGCTTCATAGGGTCCTCCAAAAAATGAGTATTTTTTCACGATGATTTTCACGAAGAATGAGAGATAGCAGTCTTCCAAAAAAGTCTGAGCAAGACAGAACGGAACACGGCTTGTCCCCATGACACATCAAAAATGGCGAGCCCGATAACTGTCAATCATTTGGCGCTCCATCTTCACTTGTGCCTGCGCGTTGACCTCGTGACGGATCGCTTGGCATTCCTCTGCGGACATGTGATGCGAAGGGCTCTGACCATGTGCACGCAACATTTCGATCCGGTAATGAGTAGACGGGTGGGTGGTATCCATGCTTTTGTTGCTTCTTTCCAGGATGTGCTGCACCCGCGTTTTTTCTTTCTCAGGAACCTGTGAAAACGTCTCTTGCAATTGGTCTCCCAAGCTGTTGTCCTGTTTTTGCAACGCATGTTTGCCGACGACCATCTCAAAAATATGATCCAGGTGAACGGTTTGAAGCATCGAGATCATGGCATCGCTTCCGGCGATTTTGGCTGCCAGCCGGTCGGCCTTGTATTCAGCTCGCTGGCTTTGGTTCCAAAAAAGGTGAACGAGAAGAAAGAGTAAACTGTATGGAATCCAATACAGGATGCGCATCAGCAATTTGCTCAAAATTTGATATAAGGTGTCGATGCTGTGCATCGATGGGTCCAGCATATCGCTCCAATTACTGAGGATGCGAAGGGCATAGGCAACCGGGCCACTTCGTCTGCTGTCATGGTTTACACAGTGTGCCAATTCATGTGAAACGAGCGCTGTCAATTCTTCGGGTGTACAAGCTCGTAACAAAGGATAACCAAGCACGACAACCGGTGTTCGTTTCCAGCCGATTTCGGTTGTATATGCCTCATAATGAGGAGAGATCCCGTATTGGATACGCTTGCTGAGACCGAGTTCTTTTTCGATCGTCGTCAAAATTTTGTACGTTTGCGGACAATGATCTGGCTGTAACAGAAAGACTTGGTTGGAAAGGCGGTTTGGACGTGGACGAGATAACCATGAAATCATCATGATCATGAAAAAAAGAAGAAGAATAAAAGGGCTATGATACCACCGGATCAAACCGTACACGCCGGCAAGGAATCCTGCTGCCGAGAACCCGATGATCAGGAAGGAAAGCAGCAACGCCAATCTCTCGCTGTTTCCCAGCCGATCCAAAAGGCTCGGTTGCGTCTGGATCTGCTCAAACAAGTTTTTTTCCATACGTCTCGCGCATATGCTTTTCGATTCTTTCCCGGGTGGTGAGGGGGTGGGCTTCTTCTGGCTGAGCCAGATTCCAGCTGCACGCTTCGCACCAGCTTGGATATCCTTCGTGGATGATGATGGAATTGCCGCAAGAAGGACAAGGTGTCACTGTGGTTTCCTCCATGGTTTCGACTGATTTTTTGTTTGTTTCCTGTGAAAAAGGTTATCTGTGCAGTTCGATTGATGTGCCCCATGTGATGGTCAATGTCGGGTTGGTTTGTAATTCCAAGGGGAGAACATAGTGATCTGGATCAAATTCAATAAGAAGGCTTTCAAAATCTGGCAGCCGTTTGATATGAAGATGGTGGATATTTTCTAAGTCGAACCTGCATAATTCCTCTTGACCAACGTACATCCGTATTTGCCCGCACTGATTCGCTTCTTCATAATCAAATCGGACCATCCGCGTCCCTCGGGATATCGAGAAGGAAACGGTTGTATATTGCCAAGGGATTCCATCATCTAGCGGCGTTGCCAAGCACTCAAAAAGGTACTCCAATTCATAAAGTTCTGGCTTTTTGATCGCTATCAGCTCACTTCGTAACCACGTATTTTGGGGCTTGCTGATCCATATTCTACCACATCGTGTGCTTGTGTTCGCTCATAAAGGCAAAAAATGCAACTAAGATGGTTGTAAAGGAAAGATGGGATTGTACTTTGATCTTGGAAGTGGATACATAACGATCAGGCTTTGTGTGGTAAAATCAGAGTAACTATTTACGGAATTTTCCTTTACTTGCGCAACACAGGTAGTTGTCTTGGGTGTCAATCTCATATGGTGCGGCAACGGACGCCCCCACGAAAAGGAGTGAAAAGCAAATGCTAACCACCGCCGAAGTAACATCCTATCTGAACCGATTAGGCATTCCCGACATCCAGCCACCTACCCAATCGTTTTTGCATGAACTCCACAAAGCCCATGTGAAAAACATCCCGTGGGAAACGGTTGACATTTTTGCGGGTAAGCCGACTTCTATCGAACTGAAAGAATCCATTAGCCTGATCACAACCGGCAGGAGCGGCTATTGCTTTCACCTGAATGGAGCTTTCGGCGCGCTTCTCCGTTCGTTGGGCTATCAGGTTGCCTGGCATCGAGCGGGGGTCCAGCCAAGGGGGGAGGAACCGCGAATCAATTCGTTTCACCTCGGAATAACCGTTACATTCGAGAATGAAGCCACCGAGAAAGAGAAATGGATTGTGGATGTCGGCCTGGGGGACATGCCGTATGAACC